>CAZPWR010000029.1:0-17301 GCA_964590555.1 uncultured Anaerolineae bacterium
GTTCAAAGAACCCGTTGGTTTCTTCAAGATTATACATCAAACAAAGCTGTTAGGCAAAAAGGCCTTCACGCCTATTAAAATTAGCCCCTGGGCCTTCGGCCGAAGCGGGCTTATTCCCGATAAGTGGGCTGAGATTGCAAAGGGCGCTGGAAGCGCCCTCTCCCCCCGGTAGCCGTTCGGGAACGCGGATCGCCAGGACGGAGAGGGGCGCTTTAGCGCCTCATCTTTGCCTGAGCGGAAAGGCCGACGGCCCAGCCCGACAAAATTGTGGGGCCACCCCTCACAATCCTCTGGCCTCTTTTACCCCTTCGTAGGGGGGTTCTCCCCGTTTTGATTAAGGTCGGCGAAGGCCGACCTTGGGCCGAAGGCCCCAAAAGGCTGATTTCAATCAGCATTAAAAACAGGTGGGCGGAGCTACGAGATCGCGCCTCCCGTCACCCCTGGGACGGTAAGACAATTGCTCACAGTTGTTTTAAGCTCTCCGCCTTCATACTCCGCTTGCTGCTGGTGAACTTCCTCGTCTACCCTTCCCCCGACCCAAATATTCCCCCCTTTCCTCGCAGGGAAGGGGGCTGGGGGTTAGGTCAACCCAGGCCAGGGGATACCGGAAAGCCCTGCGTAACGCCGCCATTTGATTTGACATGGCCTGTTTTGGGGTATAATATAACCGCATGGAGGGAAAAGTGAAGGATAAAGAGCTTACCCCCATCCGCTCCCAATATCTCAAGATAAAGAGCCAGTACCCAGACGCTATACTCCTATTCCGCCTCGGTGACTTTTACGAAACTTTTGACGAAGATGCCCGCATCGTCTCCGAGGTCTGCAATATCGTGCTCACCTCCCGCCCGGTTGGGAAGGGCCAGAGGGTCCCCTTGGCTGGTGTCCCTCATCACTCCCTGGAAACTTACTTGGCCAAGCTCATCGCTGCCGGATACAAAGTGGCAATATGCGAACAGCTGAGCGATAAGCCCATAAAAGGCCTTGTGCCCAGGGAGGTGGTTAGGGTTGTAACCCCAGGCACTGTAGTAGAGCCAGGCTTGCTTGAGGATAAGCGCAACAACTATCTCGCTGCGGTCGTCCTTGAGGGCAAGAAGGCCGGCCTCGCTTATACAGACATAACCACCGCTGAATTCGCCGCCACCCAGATAGAGGCTGGCGATATCCTTTTGGCCGTCCAAGAAGAGTTGGAAAGACTCCGCCCCGCCGAAATCCTTGCCGATGAAGAGACACGAAAGTGGCTAGAAAGCATTGGGCTTAACTATCACATCACTACTTACGAATCTTGGCACTTTGAGCTCGGCAATGCTCGCCAGGCCCTTCTGGACCACTTCAAGGTAGCCACTACCGAAGGTTTTGGCCTGGGAGGGAAACCCCTGGCCGAAAGAGCAGCCGGAGCCATAATCCAATACCTGGGTGAGACCCAAAAAGCTGCCCTCCGCCAACTATCTTCCCTCAAAACCTACTCCACTTCCGATTTCATGCCCTTGGACCCAGCCACTCGGCGGAACTTGGAGCTTTCGGAGACCATAAGGGGTAGGGAACGGAGGGGCTCCCTCCTCTGGGTCCTGGACCAAACCCGAACCCTTATGGGGGCGAGGCTCCTCTACCGTTGGGTTAACCAACCCTTAATCAAAGTTGAGGAGATAAACCGCAGGCTTGATGCCGTTGAGGCCTTGTACCACGACACCATCCTCAGGGCCAGAATTAGGGAACTCCTGAAGCAAATCCCGGACCTGGAAAGGCTTGTGGGAAGGGTCAGGCAAGGGATAGCAAGCCCGAGGGACTTAGTAGGCATCAGGAAGGCTTTGGAAGTGGTAAGCCAAATCCGGGAAGCCCTTGGGGAGAAGGACCATACCCCGCTTCGGTCAATCTACCAGGGGCTGGACCCGGTACCGCAGGTCGTTTCCCTCATCGCCAAGGCAATAACCGACGACCCCCCTGGGACGGTTGGGGCTGGTGGGGTTATAAAGCCTGGTTTCTCCAAGGAGCTGGATGGAATCATTGAAGCAGCCCGCAACGCCAAAGAATGGATTGCGCGCCTTGAGGCTCGGGAACGCCAACGCACCGGCATCAAAACCTTGAAAGTAGGATACAACAAAGTCTTCGGCTACTACATTGAGGTCACAAAATCCAACCTCAGCGCTGTCCCACCCGATTACATCCGCAAGCAGACCCTGGTCAACGCCGAGCGTTTCATAACCCCCGAACTCAAGGAGTACGAAGCTTTAGTATTGAACGCAGAAGAAAGGATTGCCGAGCTTGAGGCCCAGCTATTCAGGCAAGTATGCCAGGAAGTAGCGCAGGAAAGCCCCAGGCTCATGGCTACAGCTTCAGCTCTGGCCGAACTTGATGTTTATGCCTCCCTGGCCGAAGTGGCGGAGAGGAACGGCTATGTCCGTCCCATAGTGGATGAAAGCGATGAAATCCACATCATTGAGGGCCGCCATCCCGTAGTAGAGCTTACCATAAGTGAGCCTTTCGTTCCTAACGATGTTCACCTCACTCCGGAGGAGCGCATCCTGGTTATAACCGGGCCTAACATGAGCGGAAAGAGCACCTACATCCGCCAAGTAGCTTTAATCGTCCTCATGGCCCAGATAGGCTCCTTTGTCCCGGCCAGAGAAGCGCGCATAGGAATCGTGGACAGAATCTTCACCCGCATAGGAGCGCAGGACGAGATTGCTGCGGGGCAATCAACTTTCATGGTAGAGATGGTGGAAACGGCCAACATCCTCCACCATGCTACCCCTAAAAGCCTCCTCATCCTGGACGAAATAGGGCGCGGGACAAGCACTTACGATGGCATTTCCATAGCCTGGGCTGTTGTAGAGTACATCCACAACCATCCCAATCTGCGTTCCAGGACCCTATTTGCCACCCACTACCACGAGCTTACAGAGCTTGAGCGTCTCCTCCCCAGGGTCCGCAATTACAATGTGGCCGTTGCCGAAGAAGGGGGCAAGGTCATATTCCTTCACAAAATAGTGCCTGGGGGAGCAGACCGGAGCTATGGTATCCATGTGGCGCAGCTGGCCGGGCTTCCTAAGCCCGTAATCCACCGAGCGGAAGAAATCCTCAAGGAACTGGAAAGCAACTCCCATCCTGTTACCATCCGCCCGCGAGCTCCCAAAGCTGTTCAACTTCCCCTCTTCTACCCTTCACACCCAGTTTTAGAAGAACTCAAGAACATGGACATTGACTCCATGACCCCTCTGGAGGCACTCAACAAACTCTATGAACTCAAACAAAAGGCTAAGGGGACTTAAGTACTATTGCCCACGTAAGGGCAAAGCGGTAAACTCCTACTGGAGGTAGAGTGTATGGAACTTTCCGATGTGGACTTGGAAGTCCTTGCATTTATTGAAAGGCTTGGGCATTCGCTTATAAAGCTTGACCTTATCAGATTTTTTGCCCATAATCCCTACTTTATGGACACAAGCTCCGGCATTGCTCTGAGGGTGGGAAGGGGGAAAGAAGCCGTAGCGCTTGAGCTTTATGACCTCTTCCTCTTAGGGGTCTTGGAGCGAGAAAGGCTTGATGATACTTACGTTTACTACTTAAGCCCCGACCGCGGTCTCCGCGAACTTCTGGCCAGAGTAATTTCCAAGGTGAAATTTTAACTCTTTTGGGAGATAGGTCCACAAAATCTCTTACCCCCTGCGAGAGGATTAGAAAAGGGAAAGTTATTTGCTCCCCTCGTAGGGGGCAACCCCAACACGAGTGGGACACCAGACGCTAACAAACCCAGATAAGTGTCCGGGAGGCTTCGTCCCTCCGTGGCCGGGTGTTGGGCTGTATTGCTTTAGCCTTTAATCTCCTAAGGCTTCACGCAATTTTCCCCCTTTCCAACTTCTCAGGAATCACGAGGTTTGCTATTATGCCTACTATCGCTGCAAGTGCCATACCTTTCAATTCAACTGCACCGTTGATTGATTAGACGCCGACCTCTTTGAGCCTTCGGCCGCAGTCGGCAGAAGTCGCACTTGAACAAGGTGGGGGTGAAAGGGAGTGCAACCATTGCCTTATGAGCCTGAGGGATATGCACCCAGAACCAACGGTGGGAGGGGCAGAATCCCTTTCCCGGTGGCCTGCGGTTAAGTAGCGAACCGTCAACCCTCGTAAGCCCATCCACGATGTGGAAATCGGTGGTGGGGGGATTATGTCCCTCAAAGCCTCAAAAGGGGGGTGAACAGCCTTCCCTCGCGAATTTGTCACCGAGTGGGACCTAAGACCTTGGTGAACCCTTAGCTAACGGGGGTGGAGGGGATGAAAGCTACTACTGGGGGTAGCAAGAGGCATCCCTCTGCAAAACTAAATGCTGTCTCACTCCTATTTGGGGCACACCCATGGCAGGAAGATGGCTTTACCCCCACTGCAGTCTGCCTTAGCATTAATTCTTGCTTTAATCCCATCGGCATGGTAAAAAGAAAGGGGAGGTCCAAATGCTGAGGATAGCGGTCATCGGCGGGGCTTACTGTGACTCCCAAACGGCTGCTTTGGCTGAAGAGGTGGGAAGAGAAATAGCCAGGAGAGGAGCTATCCTCATCTGCGGCGGGTTAGGCGGTGTAATGGAAGCCGCTTGCCGCGGAGCCAAATCCGAAGGTGGCTTGACCGTCGGAATCCTCCCAGGAACTGATCCCAACGATGCCAACCCCTACGTGGATATACCCATCGTTACCGGGATGGGAGAAGCCCGAAACGTTATAGTGGTCCGCTCCGCCCAAGCCGTTGTTGCTATTGACGGAGAATACGGGACCCTTTCAGAAATCGCCTTCGCCCTGAAGTTTGGAATACCCGTGGTAGGGCTAAGAACGTGGGAACTCTTCCGGGAGAGGAAGAAAGTGGAAGAAATCGTGGAAGCTGAAACCCCAAAGGAAGCAGTGGAAAAAGCCATAAGCTTGGCCAAAGCTAAGGCCAGAATCAGGGGGTAAAGATGCTCTTTCGCGATCGGCATGAGGCCGGAAAGCTCTTGGCCCAAAAGCTACTGGACTTAAAGGGCAACCCCAATGCCATAGTGTTGGGGATTCCAAGGGGAGGGGTAGTGGTAGCCTACGAGGTGGCCAAAACCCTTGGCTTACCACTGGACGTCTTTGTTGCTCGCAAAATTGGCGCCCCAGGCAACCCCGAGTTGGCCATAGGAGCCGTGGCCAGCGACGGCACCGTGGTCTTAGATGAATTGAGCATCAGCCTCATGGGGGTTCCTAAGCAGTACATTGAGAAAGAAACGGAGCGCCAGAAAGAAGAAATCCGCAAGCGCATCCAGGCCTACCGCGGCGGACGCGAGGGGTACTCTCTGGAGGGTAAAATCGTGATCTTAGTGGACGACGGAGTAGCTACCGGTGCCACCATCATTGCCTCTCTCCGGGCCATAAAGGCCTCAAATCCTTCCCAAATCATCTTAGCGGTGCCTGTCGCCCCGCCCGATACGGTGGAAAAACTTCGCCGTGAAGCCGATAAAGTCATCTGCCTTTATACCCCTTCCCCATTTTGGGCCGTTGGGGCGTTCTACGTGAACTTTGAGCAAATTTCCGATGAAGAAGTCCAAGGCTTGCTTGCCGAACTGGCACCGGGAGAAGAAAAGTGAGAGCTGTTGCTCTGGCCTTCTACATCCTCCTGAGCCTCACCCTTCTTTTAATCCCCGCCTTCCTTTTCTACCAAAATGCCTTTATAGGCCGCATCTATCCAGGGGTCAAAGTCCTAAACCTTGAACTAAGCGGTCTTTCCCTTTCCGAAGCTGAATTCCTCCTGGAAAAAGAATTCTCAAGCTACCGGGGCTACGACCTCTTACTCACATTTGGGGAAAAGCGCTGGGAGCTTTCAGCTGGAGAAGCGGGAGCAGTTATTGATGCCAAGGAGACTGCCCGGTTGGCTTACAGCGTAGGCAGGGAAGGCCCATTTTTAGAAAGGCTGAAAAATCAAGCTACAGCTTTAATCCGAGGCATAACCCTCCGCCCCGTTGTGAAAATTGACCGTGGTAGGACCCTTACCATCCTCAACAGAATCGCTTCTGAGCTGAACCGACCCTCCAGAGACGGAAACCTAAAATTGGGGCCGGACCTCTCGGTGCTGGAGGTTACCCCGCAGGATGGGATTGAAGTTGATTTGGAAGGGACTCTCAAAAGGATTGAAGAGAAGATAGCCTCAATGCAGCCCGGCGAGGTGGAATTGGACGTGAAAGTTCTGCCTGCCTCTGTGGCCGAGACTTCCTCTGCGCGGGCCAAGGCCGAGGAGGCGCTGCGCTCCCCAATAATACTTCGCTTCCAAGACCGCTCTTTCGGGGTGGAACCTGCTACAGTTGCCTCCTGGCTCAAGTTTCGCCAAGTTCCTACCGGCGATAGCCGTACCCGGATAGAAATAGATGTGGATGAAGAAGCAGTGGAAGCATTTCTGCAGAAACTTGCGGCCATCATAAACCGAGAGCCAAGGGATGCGCGCTTTGATTTTGACCCCGCTACCGGCAGGTTAATCCCAATCATATACAGCCAGGAAGGGTATTCCCTTAAGATTGAAGAAGCCGCTGAGGCTATCCGCAGGGCGATAATCCAAGGCCAGAAGGAGTTGGAACTGCCAGTGGAAATCATAAAGCCGGCCGTGGCCACAGAAGATGCCCCCAATTTGGGGATAAAAGAACTCGTGGCCGTCGGGACTACGGTATTCAAGGGGTCTTCGCCTGGCAGGGTTCAAAACATAAAAGTTGCTTCTGCTCGCTTCCACGGAATAGTGATACCTCCAGGCGAAATCTTCTCCTTTGGGAAATACCTCGGCGCCGTGACTGCGGCCGAAGGATACGAGGAATCGCTCATCATCTGGGGCGAAGCCACCATCCCAGACGTTGGCGGTGGCATATGCCAAGTTTCCTCCACCCTCTTCAGAGCTGCTTTCTGGGGCGGGTATGAAATCATTGAGAGGCATCCCCATGCCTTCCGAGTCCGTTGGTATGAGCCGCCTCCGGGCTTGGATGCCACCGTCTACATCCCTTGGGCCGACTTCAAATTCCGCAATGATACCCCTTATTACCTCCTGATAGAGAGCGAGGTGGATGAGGAAAAGGGCATCCTTACCTTTAGGTTTTACAGCACCCCAACCGGCCGGTCGGTAGAGATGGAAGGGCCTTTCATCTCCAACATTGTCCCTCATGGTCCTCCGGAATATCGCCCCGACCCAACCCTGCCCAAGGGGGTGGTAAAGCAAGTGGAATGGCCAGTGGATGGGGTAGATGTAGAAATAAGGCGCATCGTAAAGGAGGGGGATAAGGTAATCCGCAAGGACACCTTCTTCAGCCGATACAAACCTTGGCGTGCAGTCTTCTTAGTGGGGACAAGGGAATGACCAAGAGGCTTTTGATTCTGCTCATAACGGCTTTAGCCCTGGCCTCCTGTCAAATTGCTCGCCCTACAGAAACTCCAGTTCGGATCCCTCAAGAGCAAAAGGCTAACCCTGAGCTTTTGGAGATAACCTTAGGCTTTGTGGAAAGTTTTGAACCTCATTGGCTCTGGCTCCCAAAATCTCTTGAGCCTTTTTCCCCTATAGACTTGGCCTTTGAGAGCCTCCTCTCTTTGTCCCCCACCGGAACCCTTGAGCCCAATCTCGCCCACTTTGAAATATCGCCTGAAGGGGCGGCGATAACTTTCCACTTAAAACCGGGCATATTCTGGCATTCTGGGAAACAGCTCACCGCTTTTGATGCTGCTACCTTCTTAGAGGCGGCCTTTAGCCCGGAGCGTCATGGGCCCTTGAGCTCTAAATCAACTTTGCTGGAAAGTATAGAGGTGCTGAGCGAGCAGTCTTTTCTTGTTACCCTCAAAGAGCCCGATTGCTCCCTAATCTCGGATATGGGCTTACTCAGGTTGACCCGTCCCCTTTCGTTTCCTTCTTTGCCTCCCTTAGATAGGCTTGAGGGCACTGGCCCCTTCCGGATAACCAAATGGGGTGAAAGTGAAATTATCTTGGAAAATTTCCAGGCTTACCCAGGAGAAAAGTGGCCTTCCCAAAAGGTGCGCTTTCGGCGTTATGGCTCTGGGGAAGAAGTTTTAAGGGCCTCCCGCGAGGGGGAAATCGAGGCCTTCATCCTAAAGCCGGGGGAGGGGACACCTCCAAAAGAGGCTGTAAGGCTATTATCCCCTGAGCTCTATTTCCTGGCCTTTAACCTTAAAGACCCTTTCCTTAAGGACGCAGAGGTAAGGAAAGCCTTGGCTATGGCTGTTAACCGAGAAGAGCTTTTAAGGGAAGTGTTTAATGGAGAGGGAATCCTGGCCAGGGGGCCTTTCCTGCCCGGCTACCTTGAAGAAGAGCCAAGCTTGCCTCCGTTCAACCCCGCTGAAGCTCAAAAACTGCTTAAAGAAAGGGGCTGGCTTAAGGAAAGCGTGGCCCCGAAGATAGGGATTATGGTCAATGGCGAAAACAAACTCAGGGAGGCCATTGCTCTAAGGGTAGCACGGTACTACCGGGCAATAGGTATTGATGCGGAAGTCTGGGTAATGGAATGGGGGAACTTTCTTGAAGCTCTCTTTGGGGGCTATTTTCAAGTAGCCGTTTTCTCCATGCCGCTTGGCCCTGATTTAGACCTTTCCCCGTTCTTTTCTTCAAAGGGAATTTTTAATTTCTCTTCGGTTCAAGAGCCGGAGGTGGATGAACTTCTGTTTATGGGGCTAAAAGTAGCTGGTTGTGATCCCCAAACCCGAAGAAAATTCTACTCTTCCCTTGCTTTTACCCTAACCGAGCTCAAGCCTTGGGACTGTTTGTTTTTTCCCTATTATTTCTTGGGCCCTGAGGAGCTTAGCTTCTTGAAGCAATCGTAACAGTAGACAGGCCTCGTCCCTTTAGGCCTGAAGGGAACTTTGGTTTCGGCTCCGCAAGCTTCGCACACTACTTGTGTCCACTGGCTGTTCAGCCTCTTCCATTTTCTGCGAGCCCGACATGCCGGACACCTTTTGGGGACGTGCTTTAGTCCCCTCTTAGCGTAGTAGCTTTGCTCTCCGGCGCTAAAGAGGAAACGCCCCCCACAATCCTGACAAGTAAGGATAAGGTCCTCGTAGCGCATCGTCCCCCCGCAGGTCAAGTAGTTTTGTGGTAATTTTACCCATGCAATTTTACAAGGCGGTTTAAAATTGGTTACAATTTGGTTAAAATAAAAGCGGCCATCCATATTGGCCTTGCCCATCTTTCTGACGGATGGCCTGGACATATCGCCAGCGACGCCCAAGCTTGTTGCGCATTAGAGGTTGCCCCCAAACCTGTTCAAAAAGATGGAAAGCCCGGCCGGATTGACTTAGAACAAATGTTCTGATATAATATAGCCAAGGAGGAGTGAGTCATGAGGGGGGAATTGGAGCTCCAAGCCCAGAAGATTGAGCTCGTCCTCGCTTCCCACAACGTCCAAGCCAAGGTCAAGGGGGGAATAGTCACCCCAAGGTTCATCCGCTTCCACCTCGCACCCTACCTGGGGGAAAAGGTCTCAAAGATTTTCGGCCTGAGGGAGGAAATCGCCCTGGCCTTAGGGGTAAAAGACCTCAGAATCTACCGCTCAGGCGCCTTCCTGAGCCTTGAGGTGCCCCGCCAAAGGCCTTCCCCCGTAACCTTGGCTAAATTGTGCTTGTGCCTCAAGGAAGTCCCCCCTTGCTCACCCATCCTCGGGATTGACGAGGACGGATTCCCACTACTCATAAGCTTGCCAAGCCCAGACGTAAGCCACGTCTTGGTTTCCGGAACTACCGGAAGCGGCAAGACCGAACTACTCAGGACTATGATTACAAGCTTGGCAATCTACAACCTGCCCAAGGATTTGCTCCTGGGCCTTGTGGACCTAAAAGGCCGGGGTTTCAGGGAGTTTGCAGGCCTTCCCCACCTTGTCCGGCCCCCAGCAAACTCAATTGATGAGGCCATTTCCCTTCTTTCCTGGGCCATTGAGGAGATGGAAAAGCGCGATAAGCTTGGCCTAAAGCCGGTTGGGAGCAAACTGGTCGGGGATGGCTTCTCTGTCCCAAGGGTTGTCATTTTCATTGATGAGCTTGCTGAGCTTGCCATCCTGGGCGGGAAGGAGGTTGAGGTTTTGGTCACAAGGCTTGCCCAGAGGGGTAGGGAAGCAGGGATTCACCTTGTCGTTGCCACCCAGAAGCCGTCCTTGGAGGTCATTGGTTCGCTGGCCAGGGCCAACTTCCCGGTTAGGATAGTGGGCAAGGTCACAACCCCTGAGGAGGCGAAGGCAGCAAGTGGGATTGCCCGCAGCGGAGCGGAAAGGCTTTTAGGAAGGGGCGATTTCCTTGTTGTGTTCAGCGGGCAGGCCATAAGGTTCCAGGCAGCTTATGTTAGGCCCGAGGAAATCTCGGAGATGGTGAAAAATTTGCAAGGGAGAAAGGGGGCACGGGAGCGAGGGTGAAATAGCCCCCTTGCACCCATGCACCCAGGCACCCATGCTCACAAAGGGAGGTGAAAAATGGGCCTTGGGGTATGGTTTAGGGAAGCAAGGGAGAAAGGGAGCACGGGAGCGAGGGTGAAGTAGTTCCCTTGCACCCATGCACCCAGGCACCCATGCTCATAAATGGAGGTGAAAGATGGGCCTTGGGGTATGGTTCAGGGAAGAGATAGAAAGGGTCATTTGGGCGACCTGGGAGGCCATGGAGGCTATGGCGAGGGCCTTTGGGGATAAAGAGAGCGAATATCTGCGTGGCTACCGGGAAGGGTATGAGGCGGCCCTTCGGGCCTTGGCCAATGCCTTTGGGGTGAAGATTAAGGGGAGGTGGCCATGAAGAAGTGGTTAGCAATAGGTTTATGTCTTTTCCCTTTGGCCCTTGGGGTTGTGGCGGGGATTAGGCTTTCAAAGGAGTCCCTGGCGGTAATCATGGGGGTTTTGTTTGGGCTAATTTCCAGCCTTCCTCTTTACCTTGTGACCCTTTTTGTGCTGAAAAGGGAAGTGAGGAAGGAAGAGCCCAAGGTGAACCCCTATCCTCCTAGTCCGCCGGTGATAGTGGTGAACCCTGGCGGGGCCAGGTTTACCCCCTTGCTCCCCTACGAGGGAGGGATGAGCTACGAGCCAAGGACTTTCAGGGTCATAGGAGAAGAGAGGGAAGATTGAAGCTAAGGCCTGAAAGCCAGCTGGCAGGACTCCTAAGTTAACAAAAGCCCCCTCCTGATTTTGCTCTTCGCAAAAGGCTCTGCTATACTTTGCAGCGAACGGCTATGGATGGTTTCCTTGCGGCTTTGGTTACAGTAGGCTTAGCAGAGATTGGCGACAAGACCCAGCTGGCCTTGTTCTGCCTTGCTTCTAGGACAAGGGAACATTTCCTGATTTTCCTGGGGGCGCTCTTGGCCTTTGCTTTAAACGACGGCATTGCCGTCTTGTTCGGAGGGGCTATCTCTCGGCTCATCCCTTTGACCTACATAAAAATCTTAGCTGGCGCCATTTTCATAATCTTCGGCCTTTTATCTTTGCTGAAGAGCTCGGAGGAATTGGTTGAGTGCGATCTCAAAAGGCCGTTCTTCACCGCCTTCTACTTGGTTTTTGTCTCCGAATTAGGGGATAAAACTCAGTTGGCAGCAGCGTTATTCGCCGCTTCCTACGGGCCACTGCCAGTGTTTGCCGGGGCAATGTTAGCTTTAGGCATACTTTCTTTGGCAGCGATATGCTTGGGGCAGTTTGTCTTCTTCAAAATTAAAACCCGCGAGCGCTCCTACATAGCTGGCGCTCTTTTCCTCTTGATTGGACTATGGCAATGGTTTGAAGTTCTCATAAGGGGGTAGCGCAAATGACCACGATTGAAGTGAAGACACGCTCCAGGGAAGAGTTAGTGGATATCACTGAAGAAGTGCAGAAGGTTGTTGCCAAAAGCGGGGTTAAGGAAGGAATCTGCTATCTTTTCGTCCCCCACACCACTGCCGGCATAACCATCAATGAGACCTGGGACCCATCGGTTAGGAAGGACATCACAGAGGTTTTGCGCAAGGTAGCGCCCCCTGAGGCCAACTACCACCACACCGAAGGGAATGCCGACGCCCACATAAAAACGAGCGTGGTGGGCAGCAATGCCTTCGTGTTTGTATCCGATGGCCGGCTTGTCTTAGGGACATGGCAAGGAATTTACCTGGCCGAATTTGATGGGCCACGCAGCCGACGGGTTATCGTCCACGTTGAGCCCTTTTAGTCTTCCTTTTCCACTACTACCCTAACGTGGGCCACGAGCCCAGGCATGAGCCTTATGGGGACGCTGTAAATCCCCAGCTGCTTTATTGGCTCTTCCAGCTCTATTTTATGCTTATCAAACGGCCTGCCCAGCTGCCTTTCCAATGCCAAGGCTATCTCGGCGTTGGTTACAGAGCCGAAGAGCTTCTCTTTTTCCCCTACCTTAACCTTGAAAGTCAGGGTCATCTCGGATAAAGCCTCGGCGAGGGCTTGCATGTCTTCGGCGAGCCGCTTCATTTTAGCTTCCTGAATTCGCTTCTTGTATTCCGCCTGGCTCAAGTTTTCCGGAGTAGCAGGCACAGCCATCCCTTTCGGGATTAAGTAATTGCGGGCGTAGCCATCAGCCACTTCTTTGACCTCGCCAGCCTTGCCTAAGCCTTTGACGTTTTCCAAAAGTAAGACCTTCACTTTTCCCCTCCCAGAAAACAGAGTATGCCTTCTTCCAAGCCTTTAGCTACTATTTCCGGATGCCCTTCCAGAAGCCAACGGTCTTCGCTCAAGAAGCCCATTTCCACTATGGCTGCAGGAACGTGGGGGTCCACTTTACGGAAGAGGTGGTATTCTTCCATATCGGGCGTTATGGTGGAAGGGTCAAAGGGCAAGCCTGTCACTTTGTAATAGCTTTCCCTGAGGCAATTCCCAAGCCTCTCAGCCCCTTCGCCTCGGCTTACCAGCTTGAAGCCGCTTTTCCCTTCAATGCAGGAATCAGAATGGATGGATAAGAAGAGGGCGGGTTTCATGCTCTTGAATTTTGGCGAAAATTCGGGAAGGAGGTGAACTTGATAGCCCTTTTCCCTCAAGCTTTTGGCCAATATCTCCGCTACTTTGAAATTCACGTCCCTTTCTTCAAGCCCATCAGGGCACACAGCCCCAGGGTCACTTCCCCAATGGCCAGGGACTATGACTATTATTCCTTTAGGGGCTTTGAGGAGAATGACAAGCGCCACGGTCGCCGTCACAGCAACAAAAGCTATGAGTCCCCCAAAAGTTTTCTTCACGGTCAAGTTGCTTCCCACCCCATGAGCTGTTGGAATGTTTTCACATCTTGGCGCTTGATTATGTTCCTGGCGATTAGCTCTTCAATCCTAACTTGTTCCAGGGAAGGGCGTCGCCTTTGCCGATAGCTTATCAACACCTCGCCATAGCGGATAAGTTCTTTCATGATGTCAATGCTCACTTCTATGCGTTCTTGGTCTGGTAGCTTGATGCTTATGGGCTGAGGTGGTCGCCTCAGGTAACGCCACTGGGCGAAGAATTGCTCCGAGGCTGGCGCTATGCTCATCCCAAGGTACAGGGGCATATCAGCTAAGTGGATGAAGGCGGGGAAGAATTTCTCCAGAAGGGCTATGTAGCTTCGGAGCAAGACCATGACTTTCGTCCCTCGGGATATAGGCATTACCCAGAGGTTATCGGCCAGGCGGAGGCGGTTCCTCGCCCCTACGAGCCGGCAGATTTCCAACTCCAGTTCTTTGAGAAAGTTCTGGAGGTCGCCGATAAAGTCCTTTAAAATCACCGGCCATCGGAGAGAAGTCTTTATCTGAAAGCGTTGGCTGGCTTCCCATACCCCAGGGTTCACTTTGTCCAGGTAATTGCTGAAGAGGGTGAGGATGGCATGCTGCCAGAAGCGTGGCTCAAAGAAACAGTGGAGCCAGAGGAGGTAACCGTTGGAAAGCCACGGAGCTTGGAAGGAGAGGTCTTCCCCTGTTGTCCTTATCTCTTGGCATACGGGGCAAAGCTCGCTATCCTGGGCAGGCTCCCTTACCAGGCAAACTTGGCATAAGCTCGCCCCTTTCTGCTTCCTCTGGATTTCGGGCGGGTGCTTCTCCTCCTGATACCAAGTCGGGCCCTTGCTTTTCTCCGCTTTTTCCTTGGCCAGCTGTTCTTCCAGCCAGGCCATCTCTTGTTCTATCTTGCTTAGAACACCCTCCAACTCCGTGAGTTCATCCTGCAAGCTTTGGATGCGAGAGCTTACGCTTTCATAGCGCTTTTCCGCTTCCCTTTTGAGCTTGCGGGTGGCGTGGCGAGTCTTAGGGGAAGTAAGGCGCGTAAGTTCCTCCGCCAGCTTAGCAATCTCTTGGCTTAGCTCGGCAGCGACCTTCTCCTGCGCTCTGAGCTCTTCCTCTATTTGGGCTTTCTGATTCTCCTTTTCCTCTTTAAGGCGCTCCAATTCGGAGGCCATTGCCTCCAACAGGATTATCCTGAACTCTATGGCCCTGGATTGCCCCAGGGTTGCTAAGGGTGCTTCCTGGTAGCGCAGGGTTACCGGGAAACCCTTTTCCAGGAAGATGCCGGCCACTTTCCACAAATCTTGCTGGTCCTTCCCGGGGATGAAGAGCCAGAAGTGGTTTTGGAAAGAAGCAATCAAGTTTGCGGAGAAAGCCTCTTCTAAGGTATCAATCGCTTCTTGGATTTTGCGGAAAACCTTGAGATCGTCCGGGACCTGAGGTTTTTGGTAGAAGTAAACATACCCCCAGACAATGCGGCCGAACCACTTCTGTTCGGCTTCTTCGGGGGTAAGGGCTTCTTCCCCCTCAAGGGAAAGCCTCCAGGGGTCTTGGAGTTCGGTGACTTTCTCCTCTAAAGCCCTGTAGAATTGGGAGGTCAGGAAAGAGTGGGAGAAGAGGGAAGCGATGTTGAAAGGCTTATAATCGCAATCGCTCCGGATTCTGAGGTAAGGGGAAAAGCGCTCCCAGAAACCTTGCCCCTTTTCCCACGATGTAGCCATCTCCAAGGCTTCTTTAAGAGCAGCTCCGTTGTTTATGGGCGGTTTGTAGGGGTTAAGGAGGGGGTGTTGAGGTTGCCAGAGCTTGTAGAGAGAAGGGCTGAGCTCTCCCGCCAGAGGCATTGGGTGCACTTGGAAGGCCGAGGCCAGCCGGTGGGCTAAGTGCAGCAGGAAAAGCTTCTTTTTAAGCTCGGAGTCCAGCTCGGCCTCTTTCGGGAACTGGCCGGCATAAAGAATGGCCTGGAGGGTCGGCAAATGCTTTTTATCCTCTAAGCCGAGCTTGGAAAAATCAAGGTTAGCGAAAACTTTTCCATCCGCAAGGTTGAGTGGTTCCCCATCCCTGGTGGGAAATGAGCCCTTAGGGTTAACGAGCTTAGCCAAGTCATGCATTTCCGGGAAGAAAGGGGAGCTCATATCCACCTCCGATTATCAGCTTAGTATTGATAAAATACCACACATAGAATTTGCTGTCAAACACAGGACTGGAAAGCCCTGGTATTCGGCCCAAAGGACTTCAAATCCCGTTACTTTTCTGGTATAATTAATTTGGGAAAACCTTTAGGAGGGAAGTGGTGCGGAAAAGTGCAAGCAGGAGCGAGCTGATTTACCTTTTGATACTGATAGCTGTAGGGGCACTTCTTTTCAGCATGTTCTCTTCCCCAAAGAGTTACACTGAGGTTCCCCTCTCTACTGTGGCTCAGTGGCTCAAAGAGGGCCAAGTAGAAGAGCTAATTGTCTCGGATGGGGAGGTCAAAGTTAAAAAGGCCGATAGCTCACGCCTCTACATGGCCTACAAAGAAATAGGGGTCAGCATAACTGAAACCCTCACCAACCTTGGCGTCCCCCAAGAGAAGCTGGCTCAAGTCAAAATCGTGGTAGAAAAACGCAGCCGTCTTGGGGAATGGGTCACCCTCCTTGGCGGGCTCTTACCCCTCATCTTTGTAGCTGCCCTCTTCTACTTCTTGATGCGCCAAGCCCAAGGGGCCAACAACCAAGCTTTCTCCTTCGGCAAAAGCAGGGCCAGGCTCTTCACCACTGAAAGGCCTACCGTGACTTTTGACGATGTGGCAGGGGTGGACGAGGCTAAGGAAGAGCTGAAGGAAGTGGTGGAATTCCTCCGCGAACCCCAAAAGTTTGCGGCTTTGGGCGCAAGGATTCCAAAGGGTGTGCTTCTGGTTGGGCCACCGGGGACAGGCAAAACCCTCTTGGCTAAAGCTGTAGCAGGCGAGGCCGGAGTCCCCTTCTTCTCCATAAGCGGCTCTGAATTTGTGGAGATGTTTGTGGGCGTGGGGGCCGCAAGGGTGAGGGACCTTTTTGACCAGGCCAAGCGCCATAGCCCTTGCATTGTCTTCATTGACGAGATAGACGCCGTGGGCCGATACAGGGGTGCCGGCCTGGGAGGCTCCCACGATGAGCGAGAACAAACCCTCAACCAAATCCTGGTGGAGATGGATGGCTTTGATACAGACACTAATGTGATCGTAATGGCCGCAACTAACAGGCCTGACATCCTCGATCCCGCCCTTCTGAGGCCCGGCCGGTTTGACCGCCGCATAGTTTTGGATCGGCCTGATGTTAAGGGGCGAAAGGCCATCCTGCAAGTGCACGTGCGCAATAAGCCATTGGATAAAGACGTGGATTTGGATGTTTTAGCCAGGGAAACGCCTGGCTTTGTCGGGGCTGATATAGAGAACATGGTGAACGAGGCAGCCATCCTTGCTGCCCGCCGCAACAAGAAAGCCATAGGGATGAAGGAATTCCAGGAGGCGATTGAGAGGGTGATAGCGGGGCCGGAGCGCAAGAGCCGGATAATAAGCGAGGAAGAAAAGAGGATTATCGCTTACCACGAAGCAGGCCACGCTTTGGTCATGCACCTACTGCCAAATTGCGACCCGGTCCACAAAATCTCCATAATAGCCAGAGGGATGGCCCTTGGCTACACCATGCCCCTTCCTGAAGAGGACCGTTACCTACACCGCAAATCCAAATTCTTGGATGAGCTTGCAGGGCTTCTTGGTGGCCGAGCCGCTGAAGAGATAGTCTTCGGCGATATTACTACTGGCGCGGCCAACGACTTAGAACAAGCCACCAAACTGGCAAGGGCCATGGTCACCCGCTACGGGATGAGCGAGAAACTTGGCCCGATGACCTTTGGGGAAAAGCAAGAGCTGGTCTTCTTAGGCAAGGAAATAGGGGAACAGAGGGAGTATAGTGAGAAAGTGGCGCAAGAGATAGATGAGGAGGTGAGGCGCATAATCCGTGAAGCTTACGAGAGGGCAAAAGAAATTCTGACTAAGAACCGCGAGAAGTTGGATCGGCTTGCCCAGGCGCTGATGGAGAAGGAAACCTTAGAAGGGGACGAACTCAAAGCATACCTTGAAGGCTGAGCAAAAGCCCAGCAATT
>CAZPWR010000030.1:0-2814 GCA_964590555.1 uncultured Anaerolineae bacterium
GAGGCGACTCCGCTCCTTTCGGTTGGCCTTAACATACCTCTTTTTCATCCGGCGCAGGTATTGGTAGCGCTCTTGTATTGTCATTTTCTCCTCCATCTCCATCTTGACCTCCGGTAACATTATCATTTGAGTGCACCGTGCGGCTTCGGTAACATTTTACGTGATAGATCACGAGGTATTGACAAAAATCTTGACTTGAGGTAATATTTGGTAGCCTCTGAAAAAGGTGGTGGACATGGGAGCGGTGATTTCATTGGAGAAGTTTTTCCTCAACCCTTTGGCCAGGAGGGTTGAAGAGTTAAGCGGTCAAGACCTCTTGGCTTGTTATCAGTGTGGAGAATGCTCTGCTGGGTGCCCTGCCGCTTTCGCTATGGACCTCCTCCCAAGCCAGGTTATACGCCTCCTTCAGCTTGGCCAAGTGGAAGAAGTCCTTAAATCTGCCACAATCTGGTTCTGCGTAGCCTGCCAGGCCTGTTACGCCCGCTGCCCGAAGGGGGTGGACCTTTCAAGGATTATGGAGGCCCTCCGCGAGCTGGCTATGGAGAAAAGTGGGGAGGTCCTTAAGCACAATCAAATCCCAGAAAAGGATTTGGAATCTTTCCCCCAGCAGGCAATAATCGCAGGCTTCAGGAAATACACGCTTTGAAGGAGGCCCTGTGAAAGTAGCCTATTTCCCCGGATGCACCCTTAACACTAAGGGCAAAGGATTTGACCGTTCAGTTCGCGAAGCTATGGCCGCTTTAGGAGTTGAACTTGAGGAGCTACCGGATTGGAACTGCTGCGGAGCTTCTTTCCCTCTCTTAGTGGACAATCTCTTGGACCTGGCTGGGCCGGCAAGGATACTCGTGGCCGCTTCAGCCCAAGGGGATAGGCTCGCTACCGCTTGCACAACTTGCTACAACGTCCTCAAGCGGACCAATCGGGTGCTGCGCTTGGACCGCGATAAGAGGGAAAGGCTCAACTATTTCATAGAGGCCGACTACCAAGGGCAAGTTGAGGTAATGGATGTTCTTCAAATCATAAGGGATGAAGTCGGCTTTGAGGGAGTGAAGGCTAAAGTTCAAAAGAGCCTTTCAGGGCTCAAAGTGGCCTGCTATTACGGATGCATGGTCCTTCGTCCCCCGGCTGAAGTGGCTTACGATGACCCCGAAAACCCCCAAGCCTTGGATGAACTCATGGCCTCTCTGGGTGCTGAGCCGGTCCTGTGGGGAGGGAAAGTGGAGTGCTGCGGCAATTACCTTGTGGCTATGAGGCCTGAATTGGCCATGGAGATGAGCTACCGGATAATTTCCTCCGCCTACCGGGCCGGTGCTGAGGTCATCGTAACTAACTGCCCATTGTGCCAGTTCAACCTGGACCGCTGGCAGAAGGATTTGGTAGTGAAGAAAGGGGGTTTTAGGCCGTTGCCCGTCCTTTATTTCACCCAACTTCTGGCCATAGCTTTGGGCCTTGACCCCACCCGTTACGAGTTGGAGAAGCATTACGTTGACCCGAAACCTCTGCTGAAATCTAAGGGGCTGCTTGACCAGGAGGCAGGATGAACTACGCTGAGCAGCGCCTTTTATGGGCACTCGTTTTAACCGGCTTGATCCTAATGGCCGAGATTGTCGGGGGGTTCTGGACCCGCAGCTTGGCTTTGCTCTCCGATGCTTCCCACGTTTTCCTGGATTTCCTGGCTTTAGGTATGAGCTACTTGGCTCTGAGGCTTGCTTCTCTCCCTCCAGATGACCGCCATACCTATGGTTTCCATCGCCTCCAAGTCCTGGCAGCTCTGGCTAACGGTGCAACCTTGCTTCTTGTGGTTTTCGGGATCTTACGCGAGGCTTGGGAACGGTTTTGGAACCCCGAAGTTGTGCTGGCCGGCCCCATGCTTTTGGTGGCAACGGTGGGGTTGGGAGCAAACATTTTGGCTGCCCTCTTGCTCCGCGAACATGACCACAGTGACCTTAACTTGCGCAGCGCTTTCCTCCACGTCCTGGGCGATGCTTTGTCTTCAGTAGGCGTAATTGCTGGCGGTTTGGTCATGCTTTGGACCGGATGGTTCTGGGTTGACCCGCTCATCGGCGCACTAATCGGATTAATCATCTTAGTGGGGGCAGGGCGGGTGCTGCGGGAAGCCACGCACATACTCATTGAGGGGATACCACCAGGGATGAAGGCTTCCCAAGTGGCAGAAACAATACTTCAAGTGCCGGGAGTGCAAGGGGTTCACGACTTGCACATCTGGGCTATAAGCCCAAATTACACAGCCCTCAGCGCTCACATAGTTCTGGCCGACCAGGCCTTAAGTCAAGCCCAGAAAATCATGGAAGAGGTAAGGCGTGCCTTAGCTTCAAATTTCGGGATTGAGCACACTACCTTGCAAATAGAGTGCGAGAGCTGTGGGCAAGAAGGCATCATGTGCGTGGGGTTGAACGATGCCCATCAAGCGAGCATTGGTAATCGGCGCCGGAATAGCTGGGATTCAGGCGGCGTTGGACATAGCTAACGCTGGCTATGAGGTCGTTGTGGTGGAGAGACTTCCCTCCATCGGGGGGCACATGCTCCAGCTCTCCGAGACTTTCCCAACTTTGGACTGTTCCCAATGCATCCTTACCCCCCGCACGGTGGAGGTAGGCCGCCACGAGAAAATCAAGCTTTACACCTATTCTGAAGTGGAATCGCTTGAAGGCGATGTCGGCAATTTCCGGGTCCGAATCCGCCGCTACCCAGCTTACGTGAATTGGGACCTGTGCACTGGCTGCGGAGTTTGCCAGGAGAAATGCCCCAAGAGGGTGATTTCAACCGATTTTGAAAGGGGCATAGGGAAGCGCA
>CAZPWR010000031.1:0-3261 GCA_964590555.1 uncultured Anaerolineae bacterium
TCTGGCAGCAAGGCTATGTAGGTCAATGCTGCGGTAAACTAAGAGGCTTAGGACGGTTCCGTAGGGGGTTTCAATTCTTTCCCATTCGGCCTTGACCGGTGGCCGGCATTTTTTCTGAGCCAAGGTGTAGGCTTCTTCCACTTCTTCAACGGAGGAGACTCCCAACACTCGCCCCCCAGGTTCTACCCCTATGTAAATTGTCCCCCCATCGGCGTTGGCGAAAGCGATGAGGGTCTCGGCCAGGGCTTCGGGCTCAGCTTTCGGGATAAATTCTACCAATTGGCCAGGTTTTTTATCCAAGACGAGCGCCCAATCCTCCATAGGCCGCTCCTGCCCCTTTGATTTTATCCTTCTTATCCAGGGCGATGATTTCTTCTGGCACGGCCGGACGACTTTTGTGTGGTACTTCTCCGGCTTTTATGCGCCAAATTCTCCCTTTTTCCGAAAAGGCGAGGAATTCATCCTCAGGGCTAAGGGCCAAGGCTGTGACTATCAAGCCTACTTTTTCCAGTTTCCCTCCTGAGGCTACAACTCCTTGACCATAACGGTGCTGCGAAGGGAAGAGGTTAAAAGCTACCCGCTTAGCATAGCCATTTTCGGTGAGCAGAAGGAGGAATTTATTGGGGCTGAGGGTTCCCGCTCCCACTACCTTATCCGCTTCTTTAAGCTTTATCCCAAGGACTCCAGCTGCATCCCGACCCATGGGGCGGACTTCAGAGGCGGGAAAGCGCAAGGCCATTCCCTGAGCAGTAACTACGAAAAGCTCATCATCCTCTTTAGCTAAAGAAAGGGCTACGGGTTTATCGCCCTCTTCCAGCTTTATTGCCAAAAGGCCGGAGGAGCGGATGGGCAATAGCTCTTTTAAGGCAAGCTTTTTGACTTTGCCCTTTTGGGTGAAAATCACCAAGTAATCATCTGGAGGCTCCGGGGGTAAGACGAGAGAGGCAGCCGGTTGCTCTCCTGTGTTCAGGGGCAAAGAGAAGCGCCCTTCCACCTGATAGGGCTTGAAGCTGTAAAGCTTGCCTTTATCGCTAATCACTAACACTTGGTCAATGCTCTCCGCCTTGAAGGAGAGGGATAGAGCATCTTCTTCCAGTTCTAAGGCCAGGCTTTCTTTCCCTGCTTTGGAGGCTTTGCAGTTTCGGAAAGGCAGCTTTTGGATAAGGCCTTGCCTGGTGATAGCGATTAGAAGCTCCTCCCTGGCTACCAAGTCCTCTTCTGAAAGAACCTCTGCCTCTTGAGGTAGGATTTGGGTGCGCCTTGGGTCGCCGTATTTCTGGGCCAACTCTAAAACTTCTTGCTTTATAAGTTCCAGTATCTTGCGTGGGTATTTGAGGAGTTGCTCTAATGCCTTTATTGTTTTGGATAATTCCTTGTGTTCCTCCTGGAGTTTGTGCCTTTCCAGGGCTACCAAGCGCCTCAGAGGCATATCCAGTATGGCTTGAGCCTGGATTTGGGTGAGTTTGAAGCGCTCCATCAGCTTCTTAAGGGCCGTTTCGGGGGTGCGAGAGCTTCGGATTATTTGGACTACTTCGTCCAAATTGGCCAAGGCTATAAGCAAGCCATCCAGTATGTGGACCCTGTGGCGGGCTTTTTCCAAGTCGTAGCGGGTGCGTCTGGTGATGACCTCTTTGCGGTGTTCAATGTATTGGCGGATGAGTTCCTTCAAGGATAGCAAAACTGGCTCTCCGTTAACCAGAGCCAGCATGTTAATGCCCATCGTGACCTGGAGGGGGGTGTATTTGAAGAGCTTGAGGAGAGCGGTCTTAGGGTCGGCCCCGCGTTTAAGCTCAATGACTATGCTCATCCCCTCTCGGTCGGATTCGTCCCTAAGGTCGGCTATTTCTTCCAAGCGGCCGGAGCGGACCAGTTCAGCGATGCGTTCCAAGAGGGCTGCCTTGTTTACCTGGTAAGGGATTTGGGTAACGATTATGGCATAGCGACCGGTTTTTACTTCTTCCAGGCGGGTGAGGGCTCTTACGGTTATTATTCCCTTGCCGGTAGCATAAGCGGTTTTGAGGCCTTCGTAGCCCAGGACTATGCCTCCTGTTGGGAAATCGGGGCCTTTTATGTATTGCATGAATTCTTCCAAGGGGATTTCGTCAAACTTCTGGTAATTATCCACAGCGAAGGCTATGGCTTGGGCTACTTCGCGAAGGTTATGAGGCGGTATGCTTGTGGCCATCCCTACAGCGATGCCGGATGAGCCATTTACCAGGAGGTTTGGGAGGCGGGCGGGCAATACTTGAGGCTCTTTAAGGGAGCCGTCAAAGTTATCGGTAAAGTTCACAGTTTCTTTTTCAATATCGGCTAACAATTCTGTAGCGATTGGGGCGAGGCGTGCTTCGGTGTAGCGCATCGCTGCTGGGGGGTCGCCGTCAATTGAGCCGAAGTTTCCTTGTCCGTCAATCAGTGGGTAGCGGAGGGTGAAATCCTGAGCCATCCGGGCCATAGCGTCATATACGGCCGCATCGCCGTGGGGGTGGAACTTACCCAAAACTTCTCCCACGATACGAGCGCTTTTGCGGTAGGGCTTATCAGGGCTTAGGCCCATTTCGTGCATAGTGTAAAGGATGCGGCGCTGGACGGGCTTGAGGCCATCCCGTACATCTGGCAGGGCCCTGGCCACGATTACGCTCATGGCGTAATCCAGGTAGGCCCCTTTCATCTCCTCTTCAATATCCACTTGGATAACGGTCCCTATCTCCACGCTTCCTCCTCCAGCCTTTTTCGTTCCCTCAAAAGGATTATACATTAAACCCGGGAGACTTCAAAGCTTGTCCCTTGATTTCAGGGCTTTCCAGTTTTCTGGTGGTGTGGTTGCCTTTGGTCGCAGGGTAAAGCAGAGATAGTAGGACGACTGCGGGCAGTTGCCCTACCGTTGCCAGGGCCGACTGGAGCGGGAGCTCATGGATTTGCCCTCAGCTGAAAAACTGGAAAGCCTGGCGATAGCTCGCGCTTATTGACTGGTGATGTTTCGCAGGGTAGGCCACACTCCCCCAATTTAAATCTCTTTGGGGGACATCCCCCAAGCCCCTCGCCATGGGGGCTTCGCCCCCGATTTAAGAGAAGGCTCATGTCCTTAAGTCGGCCTTTCCGCTCAAGCAAAGATGAGGCGCTAAAGCGCCCTCCGTCCTGGCGGCCCGCGTTCCCGAACGGCTACCGGGGGGAGAGGGCGCTTCCAGCGCCCTGTGCACCGGGCTTTTCTCCTTACCCAATGCAGTGCCCGGAGTTAGCAAGGAAACGCTAACGCAGAAAAAG
>CAZPWR010000032.1:0-9313 GCA_964590555.1 uncultured Anaerolineae bacterium
ACGAAATATTAGAGCGCTGATAAGCCCTGGGGGGATGGGTGTGTCCCAAAATCGCCGGGACCCAGAGGGCCAGGCCGTAAACGGCCTGGCTGAGGTTGCGCAGGGCGCTGGAAGCGCCCCCTTCCCCTCGGAGATGTTCGGGAACGGGGGTGGCCGGGGGGGGGGGGGGCGGGTGCCCCGGGCTGAGGGGGCGTGGCTGTGGTGGCGCAGGGCGGTGGAAGCGCCCTCCTCCCCCCGGTAGCCGTTCGGGAACGCGGGTCGCCAGGACGGAGAGGGGCGCTTTAGCGCCTCTTCTTTGCCTAAGCGTAAAGGCCGACGGCCCAGCCCGACGAAACTGGGACACACCCTGCGCTTGCGTTAAAAATTCGTTATCGGGTGGTGAAGGCAATTTGGGGTCCTGCTTTGGCTCAGGAGTTTTTTGGTGCATGGCCTAAGGCTCCGGCTTTCGGGGCAGACTTCGTTAATTTTACGGCTAAATTTTTCCCTTTTCAACAAAGTGTGTTATACTTCAATTAAAGTCTGGCCGAGGAGGCAGAAATGGGAGAAAACATTTACTCTTTTGCTGCCCGTAACTTTTTGGACGCTTACTCCAACACTGATTACCGAATGCCCCTACAAGATCAGCAGTTGGACCGGTTCTATGTACCCAGAGAAGAGGGGGCTTCGCGTTTGGAATTGCTCAAGAAGGAGATAATGTGGGGGGCGGAGAAGAACTTTCCTACCAAATTCATCCTTTCGGGTCATGTGGGCTGCGGTAAATCCACCGAGCTTAACCGCTTAACCAGGGATTTGGAGCGCGATGAAGTTACCAGACAAAACCTGCTTGTAGTCTCTTATTCTGTGAACGAAATCCTTGACCTGCAAGGAATTGACTATACCGATATCGCCTTTTCAGTGGTAGTGGCTTTGTACAATAAGCTCCAGCAACTGGACATCGCCATGCCTCCGCAAGAAATCCAAAAGGTCTCGGATTGGATAAATAAAGAGGTGGAGACCTTTACCCGCAAGGCTCTCCAGGCCGAGATAGAAGTAGGTACAAGCGAGGGATTGGGCAGACTTTTGAGCCTCATTTCCCTCATCGGCATAAGCGTTAAGGGGCGAGGGGAAAGGGTTGAAGAAACCCGCTACCGGGTCCGCAAAAGGGCTCCGGAGCTACGCGATTTGGTCAACAGCATCCTCTGGAAGATCAAAGAGATAACGGGCAAGAACATATTGCTGGTGATAGATGACCTGGACAAATTGCCGCGGATGGAAGCGCTTCAGGTATTCCGCGAGGAAGGGCCTTTCCTTACTTTGCTGGACTGCATGGCTATTTATACTGCGCCTGTCTCACTAATGTATGAGCTTGGAGATTCTCCAGCCTTAGAACCCTACAAGGCCTATCAAGTACCCATGTTCAATGTATTCCGCAAAGAGAACCGTCAGGTCAACGAAGAGGGTGTTGCCAAACTGGAGGAAATGGTCCATAGGAGAGTTCATCCCGACCTGTTTGAAGAGGGGGTTGTAAGGCGCTTGGCCTTGGCCAGTGGAGGAGTAGCCCGCCACTTAGTGAAAATGGTCCAGGACTGTTGCCTCTATTGTGCCACTTTCAATATCCCCAAAGTCAACCACAAAGTCGTTGATTGGGTCATAAACGAGTTCAAGAAGGATTACTCGCGGCGCCTGACCCACGATGATTACCTCAACCTCAAAAAGGTTTACGAACTTAAAGAGTGCCCTGGCCTGGAAAACGCTTGGGAATACCTCCAATCCCTCTGTGTCCTGGAGTATTCCAATGGAAATTACTGGTATGACGTCCATCCTGTAGTAGAACTTTTGCTCAGGGAGAAAGGGCTGATATGAGCCAGGTGAAAGAATCTTTCAGTGATCCCTTAGAAAAGCGCTATCCTGAGCAGATAAAGCTCCTCATTTCCATGGTCCGGATGAGCCGGCTTGGGGGCATCGCCACAGCCGAATGCGATGACTTGGAGCTAAGAGAGCGCCTCTTCCGCTACTTTGAGAAGCGCTTCCGGGAGATGAACATTTACCTCTACCCAGTGGAGATAACTGAGGAGGATTTGAATCTGGTTCGGGTCCTCAGGAACCTCACCGATAGGTCTGGGTTCAAAGAGCTGGAGCTTACAGGCAAATACGAGAATATAGTCTTCTTCGTGTACGGACTGGAGAAGCTTTCTGAAGAGCAGCAGGAGAAGTTTCTGCTGTGGCTTAACCTCTTCCGAGATGCCACTACTATTATCCGCCAGCCCATAGTCCTCTGGGCTACAAGTGAGTTCGTGGACAAGATGGCTAAGGAAGCCCCAGATTTCTGGACCTGGAAGGGGATGCTTTTCCGGTTTGAAAGTCTGCCCACGGGAGCTATTAAGAGGGCCAAGCTCCCTCCTCTTAAGCGCTACCTCCAGGGCATTTTGGAAGACCCAGATTTCTCGGTCTGGAACGAACTTTATGTGCCCTTAAAAGCTATGCCGGTAGCTGAGGCCAAAATCGTTTTCCCTGCCTTCCTTCGCCGCGGGCCAGCTGTGGAAAGCCGGGAAGTAATCTCCATTTTGGAGAAGGGGGAATCGGCTGCCCTCTTGGGGGAGCCTGGCTCCGGTAAAACAACGGTCGTTAAGCGCCTCACTTGGCTTTTGGCTCGCAAGGCTTGGGAACGCTACGATGAGGAAACACGCCGCACCCTTCTGGTGCCAGTATTCATCCGCCTCCACCGGCTTAGGAGATTCCACCGGGTGGAGGAACTGGTCTTGAGCCAGTTCCATACCTACGGCCTCAAGGAAGTAAAAGATCTGGAGGAGTTGGATAGACTCCTTCGCAATGACCCTGAAGCATTGGAGTTGATAGAGCGAAAGAGAGTGCGTTTCCTCTTCATTTTGGATGGATTAAATGAGATGCCTGCGGAGTCCAAGCCAGCCTTGGACCAATTCCTCCATCGCTATCGTGACCACCGCTTCATCATAACAAGCCGCTTTTACGATGAGACTTTGGCCGGTCGTTTCCCGGCTTTCGTCTTGCAAGAACTTAAAGAGGAGGACATTGAGCTTTACATAATTACTTATTTAGGTGAGGAGAAGGGGAGGAAGTTTGCCCAAGTTATAAAGGCCGATCCTGTCCTTAAAGATTTGGCTTCTAACCCCTTGGCCCTATACATGCTTACCAGGCTTTCTCCCCTTGGAGAAGAACCGTTCCCCCGCAACAGAGGGCTCCTTTTCCAGAGGTTTGCCGAAAATCTTTTGCGCCGAACCAAGAGCGAATGGTGGACTCTATTGGGCAGGACGAAGGGGAAGGTAGCGGTAGAGGTAAGCTGGGAAGCTCTGGCTTACCTCGGCCTTACAATGCAACGGGAAAGGGCCGAAGCCCTTCCCCGTGAAAGGGTTTATTGGCTCATAAGGGAAACTACATTTGGAATGAACCTAAAAGCTTCGGCTCAGGAAGTTCTGGAAGGGCTTCTCTACAGCGGCCTTTTGCGATTATCCCGAGAAAGGGATGCGGTAGAGTTCATGCATCATGCTGTACGGGAATATTTTGCAGCCCTCGGGCTTCTTAGGCGTGGGGAGCTTATCTCTTGGTACCTTACCAGTCCAGAAGATATTGCCTACTGGTCTGGCGTGGCCGTTTGCCTCTTTGGCTTAACCCCTTCCAAAGCCCAACTTTACCGAGAGATAATTCAGGATGGGGCAGATTACAATCGCCTTTGGCTGGCAGCTTCGTGCTTATCCAATATACTCTACGAGAGCGAAGAGTTGGGGAAGCTTGAAGCCGAAGTCGGCCGGGACAAGGAAGGTAAAGCTATCTTCCAAATGGTTTTGGGGATGGCTTATGAGCTTGCGGGCGATTTCATAGGAGCAATAGAGCACTTGGAAGAAGCCTTGCGGCTCAATCCTGAGCTATACTATGCCTATTACGAATTGGCTTGGATACGGCGTATCCTCGGTCAGGGCGAACTGGCCATTGAAGCCTTAAAGAGGACATTGGAGATTGCGCCAGGTTTTGTGGATGCCTATAACCTCCTGGGCATCCTCTATTACGAGCAAGGAGATTATGCCAAAGCCATTACCAGTTTCCTTCAAGCCACCTCCTTAGAAGCCGGAAATCCTCACCATTATTACAACCTTGGCCTTGCGTACAAGGCGCTTGGGGAATATGAAAGGGCTGCGGGAGCTTTTAAGCGGGCTTTCTCCCTTAAGCCCGATTATGAAGAGGCCAGAGTGCAATTGGAATTGGTGGAAAAGGCGTTGGCTACTCCGATTCTTTCCTTCCTTAAGCAGGTATATTTCCTGCGAGATGTGCCCTTGGAGAAGCTTCTGCTTTTGGCTGAGCGCCTCAAGCCTGTGAGTTTCCCCGCCGGGGAGATAATCATAAGGCAAGGAGATATTGGCTCCACCTTTTACCTTATCGCCGAAGGCAAAGTGGAAGTTTTCATCTACGGTCCGGAAGGGCGCAAGGTAATTCTAAGCATTCTCGGCCCTGGAAGCTACTTTGGGGAGATCGCGCTCCTGGAGGAAACACCTGTCCGAACGGCCTGGGTGGTGGCTGTTACTCCCGTTAAGGGGTGGGCTTTAGAGAAGGAGGATTTTGACGAGGTAATGGCGACAATGCCTTCAGTTATGGAGAAACTGGTTCAGACGAGGAATGAGCGCCTGCAGAGGGATATAAGCAGGGTTTTGGAGGAGCAAGCAAGCCACTCGTCCTTGGCTACGATAGTGGCCCAACCGAAGGAGGGGTTAATCGTTGAGCCTGAGCGAGCCTTAACCATCCTTGTGGCTGATATCCAAGCTTCCACCCAACTGGCTACGATTCTTGGGCCTCGGGCAGCCCTGAGGTTCCTCCGTGAATTCTATTTAGCGATGGCCGAAGCAGTGGGCACAGGGGGCATGATAAGGCAATACACGGGCGACCAGATACTGGTGGTCTTCCAAGAGCCGGGGGAGGCTTTGAAAGCGGCCTCCAGGATGCAGAAAGCTTTCTCAAGGCTCGTAGAGCGGTGGCTTGAGAAATATCCAGACCTTAGGGAGCACAAGCTGGGTATAGGCATAAGCAGTGGCTCTGTGGCAGTAGATACAATTTGGTCGGAAAGCATAGTAGCTGGTTACCCAGTGATTTTGGCCTCACGGCTTTCGGCTCGCAGCAAGCCTTTGGGTGAAATACTCATTGATGAAGCTACTGCGCAGAGGGTGAAAGACAAGTTTCCCCTTCGCCTTACGCCTTCTCCTCTAATCATAAAGGGTTTTGAAACTCCAGTTAAAGTCTACAAGCTTGCCCCAGAGGAAGCCTCGGAGAACCAAGGGGCAAACTCTGCGTTCAAGGGGTATAATCCTTAACCCCTACGACCTTCCCGTGGCGGACTCCTCGGGGTCAAGGCCGAGGGAGCGAAGCAATCTCTAACCATCGGGGGAGATTGCTTCGGGCGCTTCGTGCCCTCGCAATGATGCAGGTGGCTATTCCACTGTCACGCTCTTGGCTAAATTCCTGGGCTGGTCTACATCGCACCCACGCCTTACAGCCATGTGATAGGCAAAGAGCTGGAGAGGAATGACGTTTATGACCGGAGAAAGCAGATATGGTGTCGGAGGGACATAGAGGACATAATCTGCCTTGCGAGCTATCTCTTCATCCCCGCGGGTCGCTACGGCGATGACAATCCCTCCGCGGGCTTTTACTTGCTCTACCTGGCTTACCATCTTGTCATAAACGTGGTCTTTGGTTGCAATGGCTACCACTGGCATTTCCTCGTCAATAAGAGCTATGGGGCCATGCTTCATTTCACCGGCAGGGTAGCCTTCGGCGTGGATGTAGGAAATCTCCTTAAGTTTCAAAGCTCCTTCCAGGGCCACGGGGTAATTGATGGCCCTACCTAAGTAGAGAAAATGTTCCCTGTCGTGGAACTTTTGGGCCAGCTCTTCATATTCCTTACCATGCTTCAGGACATCCCCAGCCAGTGCTGGCAACTTCATAAGGTCATCCAAAAGGGAGCGGGCTTGTTCCCGGCTCAATACCCCACGTATTTCCCCCATGTGAATTGCTAAGAGGTATTGGTCCACCAAAGAAGCGGTGAAAGCTTTCGTGGAGGCCACCCCTATCTCTGGCCCTACTTGCATGTAAATGACTCCATCGGCTAAGCGGGCGGCTTGGCTGCCGATTACGTTTACTATAGCGGCGATTTTGGCCTTCTTTCTCCTCGCTTCCTCCATCGCAGCCAGAGTATCCACCGTCTCCCCCGATTGGGTTATAACTAAGACCAAGGTATCAGGGCCGATAATGGGGTCACGGTAGCGAAACTCTGAGCCATAATCAACTTCCACATTGATCCCTGCCAGTTTTTCAAAGAGGAATTTGCCCACAAGGCCAGCGTAATAGGAAGTGCCGCAGGCGACTATAGCCATCCGTCTGAAGCTTCTGAGCTCTTCAGGGGATATTCCGAAGTCATCCATTAGGACTCTACCCTCTTCAAAGTCAACCCGGCCACGGAGCGTATCTATCAGAGTTCGGGCTTGCTCGTAAATTTCTTTCTGCATGAAGTGCCTATAGGGCCCTTTAGTAGCGGCCACGGGGTCCCAAGGTATAGTGTGGACTTCCTTGGTCAGAGGCTGGCCATCCAATTTCATGTAATAGGCCCCTTGTGAGGTTACTACGGCTATTTCTTGGTCTTCAAGGAAATCCATCTTCCGGGTGTGCTCCAAGATTGCGGGCATATCGGAGGCTACAAACATCTCCCCTTCACCGACCCCTACTACGATACCTCCGGCGTTTCCGAGCCTGGCGGCAATGATTCTATCCGGTTCCGAAGCACTCATGATGACGATGGCTTGTGCTCCCTTAAGTTGCAATAGAGCCTTTCGGGTAGCGGTAACGAGGTCATCCCCTTTTTCTACAAAGCTTTCCACCAGGTGAGCGATGACTTCAGAATCGGTTTCGGAGGTGAACTCGTGGCCTTCTTCTTGGAGGCGAAGGCGGAGGGCAAGGAAGTTCTCCACGATGCCGTTGTGGACTACTATTATTTTCCCGGAGCAATCGGTGTGAGGGTGAGCGTTGTAGCGGGAAGGCTTGCCGTGAGTTGCCCAACGGGTGTGTCCTATGCCTAAGTTACCAGAAATGGGTTGCTCCCTAAGGAGCTTCTCCAGGTTGACCAATTTGCCTACTTCCTTCCTGATGGCGATTTGGCCGTTCTTTTCCAGGACGGCCAACCCGGCTGAGTCGTAGCCTCGGTATTCCAGGCGTTTAAGCCCTTCAAAGACTATGGAACTGGCCTCTTTCGGCCCAATGTAGCCTACTATTCCGCACATCTTTCCCCCCTTATTCGGTGAAGCGGTATTTTAAAAGGGTCCAAATAGCACTGAACCCATCTTTCCACGAAATTTTCTTACCCTCATGGAATTCCCGACCCCTGTAGCGGATTGGAACCTCCAGGATTTTGTAGCCGCGTTTTAGTATTTTGGCCGTTATCTCTGGCTCAATTTCAAACCGGTTAGAGCGCAAAGGGATGGATTTGATGACCGAAGCTTTAAATGCCTTGTAGCAGGTTTCCATATCGCTTAGGGATGAGCCGTAGAGCAGGTTGGTCGCAGCGGTAAGGAATTTATTGCCGAAGCGATGCCAGGATAACATTGAGGAGCCGTAGCCGCCGAGGAAGCGCGAACCGTAGACTACTTCTGTTTTTCCTTCCAATAGGGGCTTGAGCAAGGCTGGGTAATCTTGGGGGTCGTATTCCAAGTCAGCATCTTGGATTATTACGAAATCGCCGGTAGCGGAGGCGATTCCTGTCCTCACGGCAGCGCCTTTGCCCATGTTTTTCTCGTGGTATAGCACTTTTATATCCCCACGGCTTTCCTCTTCCCGGAGTATTTCCCTGGTTCCATCTTTGGAGCCATCATCTACCACTATGATTTCCTTTTCCATCCCCACATCAACGGCTCTTACGCGCTTCAGGATTTCCCTTATGGTGGCTTTTTCATTGTAAACAGGCATTATGATTGAGAGTTTCACGGTTTCTCCTCCCTAAAAGCTTCTGGAGATTACCACCTCCAGTGTTTCGGGTATTATACTTTCCACCCTCACCCCTTCCGGGACCGAAGCAACTGGCCTGAGTTTGTAAGTGCCGGGGCCAAGCCCTATCAAGTTAACGATTACTCGGACGTCTTCCGGCTTTAGTTCGGCCAAGATGGGTAGAGGGCCAGCCAGGATTATCTGCACGGTTTCGGGTGCTACCGAGGCTTTGAGGCCGGCTTGCAGGCTTTGAACAGTCACTTCCTTCTCCAGGGTTATACCTCCTTCAATGGGCTTTATTTCCACAGAAACCAAGACATTGGGCTCCCCAAGGACTGAGACTCCTTCTGGCAGGTTGAGCTTAACTTGTTTGGAAATGCTTTCTTTAGCCTTTTTTACACTAACCGGCTCAGTTTCCACATATCCTGGGATTTTTTCAATTGTGGCCGGGGAGCCCATGAGGGTCACCGTTGAAGGGATGACTGAAACGTTGCTTATCCTGAAGCCGGAAGCGGGTTGCCCTTCAAGTTTTACAAGTACCGAAACATCTTTAAAGCCTGCTCTCTGCACTATGTTTACGGTTATCAAAGTGCTTGCTGGCTCCAGTTCTATTCCTGGGATTTCATCGCCGTTGGCGTCTATGGCTTTAAGTGCTACTTTTCGGGAGAAGCCTTCCCTGCTTCCTCCTACGGTGATTTCAGCTATAACGTCCTTTACTTTTTCCACATAAGACTTCGGACCAGAGATTTTGGCGGTTTGGGGATCCGCTTGCGGTGAGCCTGAAATGTAGTAGCCCAGTGGGGGCAAGTCCAGCACTTTAACCTTTATGGGCATTTCTTTTTCGTCTTTCTCTTCCAGGGTTACCGCTACTTTTCCAGGCCTTGTTTCTATGATTTTTACCCCTTTTACCGAGCAACTGGTCATGACTTCCAGTTCATATCGGCCTGGTGGTTTGTTCTTTAGGTCTAACCAAGCTCTGAAGTCTTCAGGGGTGAGGGAGCTCCATTTGGCGGAGGGGGCTATAACAGTTAGCTCCACCTCTTTGGGCAAGTTGCCGACTGTTGCTAAGTTGGGTGATAGGTTGACTATTTCCAAGGGTATCTTTTGGGGGAAATTCCGGCGAATTACTGGGTTTTCCTCATTTTCGGCTATTACCCAGATGAAAATAGCTAAGGATAGGGCCAGGAGGAGGCTCCCAAGCTCGCTTAAGAGTTTTCTCAGTAGCTCGGTTTTTGTAAAGGCTTGTCGCATTATAACACCTCTTTACTTACCTCATTTGCTGTTGCTCCGCCAAAGTTTTGGAGCCCACTCGTGGGCGGGCTGATAAGGTTTGCAGCTC
>CAZPWR010000033.1:0-5638 GCA_964590555.1 uncultured Anaerolineae bacterium
CAGTCATGATGGTCCTGTAGACCTTAACCGTAGGAGAAATCTCCTGCGTAGGGGTCGGGGTAACAGTGGGAGCAATCTCAGGAGTAATAGTTGGGGTCGCTTCAAGCGTTGCTGTAGGGGTAGCCTCAAGCGCAGGAGTCAATGTTACCTCTGGGGTAGAAGTCGGGCTCACCTCCAAAGTTGCGGTAGGGGTAACCTCTGACGCTGGAGTTACAGTTAACTCCGGTGTAATCCCCAAGGTTGGAGTTGAGGAAACCTCAAGCGCGGGGGCTAAAGTTACCTCTGGCGTAACTGCAGGCACAGATGTGGGCGTGGCCTCCAAAGCAGGGGTGACCTCGCTCGTAGCGGTTGGAGTCACTTCCGGCGTAATTGTAAGGGTAAAGGGCATTGAAGGGGTCAATTCGTAAGTAGTGAGGATTTTGAGACCCTCAGGGAGCTGGGTAAACCCTGCTTCTACAAACTCCAACCGCCCTGTAGTCTTCAAGGTAGCGATTGCCTCATCGGGGTTAGCAATGCCTGGAAGCTCCACTAAGATACGTCTATCCCCTTGGCGCTGGACCACTGCTTCTACCACGCCCATGCCGTCAACGCGGTTCTGGATGATATTGCGAGCTGCTTCCATAGATTCAGGCCTGAGCTCCTCTCCCGGTGGAACATCGGCCTCCAGAACGACCTGGAGTCCTCCCTGCAGATCAAGGCCAAGGCGGAACTTAATCTCACGATAGAGTTTTACTGGGCCAACCTGCAAGTTTAAGGCTTTAGTTTGGGGCAAATCCACCCATAGGCAGAAAGAGACAAGAAGCACGATAGCCAAGAGCGTCAAAAGGTTCCTCTCCCGCAATTTCCCCTCCTTGAACCAAGGCTATGGCCGATTATACTTTAGAGGCCATAAGGTGTCAAACTTACCCCCTCCGCTTTGGCCTTGGCAATGGTGGTTTACAGCACGGTCCTGGCACGCTCTTGCGGCCTGATATGGATAGCTCGCTTTCTTTTATGCCACTTTGCGCACGGCAAGTTATAGACGGTTGCGTTTTGCCTCCTTGGCTCCGGATCCGCCGCGGTTTTGGGCTTTACTCGGTGGCATGGCTTAATCCCTTCATAGGGGAATGGGTGGTCAGCAGTTCGCCCCTTTTTGCTTACCTCGCATAAAGGTGAGGGCACATCCCTCAAACCCTTGGCCCCTACAACCAGGGCAGGGCCCCCCCCGAACACCTGCAGGGAAGAGCTATCACAAACCTTGTAAGGGGCAAAGTTTAAATTAAGGGACGATTTCCACAGGGCCCAGCAGGATGCGATCGCCCAAGGGATGGCCTGCTTCGCCTAAGACCTGAAGGCGCTTCATAGTCTTTAGGTCGTATAGGCCAACCTCTATCCAGTAGCGGCCTTCAGGAAGTTCGGAGGGGATTGGTAAGGGGTAGTCCTGCCAATATACCTCGCCAGGAATCCAGCGGGAGGTGGGGTAATAGCCTTCACCAAGGAGTTTGTCCATAGCGCTCTGAAGCTTCCCCTCGCCGTCTAAGAGGTGGGTGAAAGCAATGTAGTCCCGGCTCACAGGCCCCTTGGCCTTCCAGTAGAGGGTAAGGTATATGGTTTCACCCCGGCGGAAAGAGGAACGCTCATCATGGTGGTAGCGAACCCACCCACTTCCACCGAGGTCGTAGCCTATAAGCTCCATGTTATCCTCAAATCCAACTGGAAAAGGATGAGTGATGGGAGGAGTGGGGGGAAAGTGGTGAGTATTTTCCAAGGAGAAGAGCAAAAGGGCTGGCCCTCGGTCCACCTTCAAGTGAACGGGAAGCCTGTGAGCGTACGTAGTCAGAAGGTCAGCAAAGATGTGGCGGGGGTCGGCCAGCTCCTCCTGCCACAGGACGAGCCATGCCCTCCGGTGGCGGAAGGCCACTTCGTTGAGGAGCATGGAAGCTTCCCAAGAAGTGATGGGTTTATCCACTCTGGGCAATATCCCAGGAGGTGCCGGATAAAAGGGAAGGCCAATTCGGTTGTAGTATTCAAAGACGGGAAAGAAGTGCCCACCCACTAAGATTACCCCATCCCCAGGCTGAGCATTACGATTTATGTAATCTACCACCAAACGGAAGTCGTCACGGGAGAGAGCAGGGTTAAAGTAGTAGTTCTGCTGGGAAAGGAGGCTGGTCCAGAGGAAGGCCAAGAGGAAAGGATAAGGGAGGTAAAAGGCTTTGCCTTTCAGAAAATCTGCGCCATTGGCAAAGAGCAGGAGAGCAAGGGGCAAGGTTGGTAAGAGGTAACGGGGGTGGTACTTAGGGCGGTTCCAGGTGAAGGAAAAAAGCAAAAAGGCAAAGGCTGCAAGGGCAAAGGCAGGATAGAGGGCGATAAAGTAGCGGTGTTTTTGCCTGCGGAAGTTTGCAAAGGCCGTTACTGTGCCCACCAAGATAAAAGCCAGGAAAAGGGTTTCTCCAACCATTGCCCATGGCCCGCTCAGGGTCTCCCCAACAGCGAAAGCTCTGAGCCACTCCTCAAGCGCTTTCCCCAAATCCAGAGTTCCGGGCCAATAGGTGGCATTGAATTTAACCTGATAGATGAGGCAAGGAATCCAAGGGGAAAAGCCCAGAGTTACCGAGAGGAAGGAGAAAGCGAGGGCTCGCTTGGGCCAGGGGAAAAGCCGGCCATCGGCTCGGAGGAGAAGCCGGAAGAAGATGTAGGCCGCTTGGGCAGCTAAGGCGAAAGCGGAGAAGAAGTGGGTGTAAAGGGCTGCCAAGGCCGATAGGGAGTAAGCGAGCCAGAAGCGCGGGGCATTTTCCTTCCAGCCTTTGCCAAGGAAGTAGAACGAGGCCAAAGTCAAAGCAACCCAGAGCGTATATCCCCTGGCCTCTTGGGCATAGCGGATGAATAAAGGGGAAAAAGCCAGCAGGAGCATGGTCAGCTGCGCATTCCCAACCCCCAAAATCCTCAGCCCGAGAGGATAAAGCAAAGCAACGCTTATCACCCCCCAGAAAACTGAGAAGAACCGCACGGAGAACTCACTTTTACCGGCAAACCCAAGCCAGAAGTGAAGGAAGAGGAAGTAAAGATGGGGGTGGTCAGTTGCGCTGGTTTCTACGAGAATTTCCCTCAGCCCCTTAGAAGCTATGTAAACGCTTATGCCCTCATCGTGCCATAGACTTGGGCGGGCCAGGGAAAAAGTCTGGAGGAAGAAAGCCAAGGCAATTATCGCCAAAGTCAGCTTCTTCCTTTCGTCCCTCATCTTACTTCCACAACCTCAAGGGTTAAGCTGTCTTTTCCCTCCACCTGAAGCCTCGGCATCCCTGGCGTGGCGCTATCGTAAAGGCCTATTTCCAAAGCGTAAAGGCCCGGGGAGATGTCCAAAGGGATAGCGATAAAGTGCTGGTCCTCCACCACCTCGCCTGTCAGCCACCCCGTGGTTGGCCGCTCTCCGCGGGCGGGGATAGAGTCATCTTGGGCGATCAAGCGGCCGTCCTTCCCAAGAAGGTGCACGAATACCGTCCAAGATTTCTCCGTTTCCTTGAGCGCTTTCCAATAAAGCATCACCTTAAGTTCATCCCCAGGTTTAGCTGGGATGGGAGAGAGGTCAAGGCCCAGAAGTTCCGCCACGTCCCCGAAAGGAACCCCCACGGTTAGGGATGGGGTCGGGGCAGAAAAGTTCCTCTTCACCCCTTTGACCCAAACTTTTGCCAAGGGCCAAGAGGCTTCGGGTAAGAGGAGCGATATCTTGGCTTCGCCTTCCCCGGCAGATGGTGGTATCCGGAGCAGGCATTTGCCCAGCACTATGGTCTTCGGTGGCCAAAGGGAAGTGGGGAAATCTTCCCCAGCTGGGTGACAATGCTTCTCCACAATGGCCCCGGCTGAATCTTCAAAGCCCAAAGAGAGGGTATAATTGCGGGCAGGCTTCTCCTTCGTCTCCCAAAGGAAGGAGAGGGTGAGGGAATCGCCAGGGTAGGCCTCGGAAGGGGAAAGGGAAAAGCCTCGCAAGGCAATTTCGGGGGCAAAGGGTATGTCCAAGGCCGGGCTCAAAGGTAAAGCTTGGCCTGGGGAGAGAGCCCTCAGCTCTCGGACTTCCACCTCTCCCAAGAAAGCCTGTTTCCCCTGAGGGGCTCCAATTGCATCCAGGACATCAAGCGCCTGAAGGGATTGGGGGTCGTAAAAGCTGAGGAACAGCCGATATTTTCCCGGCGGAGCGCCGGGTGGAAGGGGGAGCTCAACCTCGCCCGGAACGATTTCGCCCGCACGCCACCGGAAAGTCGGGTAGAGGTAGGAAGCAGGGCGGTGGTCAATCTGGCCCCAGTATATGCCCTGCCTGTCAGTTACCCTGAGGGAAAGCTGGTAGTCTTTCTCCATAGGCTCAAGGGCTTGCCAGTAAAAAGTTAAAGTTTGGCCATCCCAATCGTAGCCCAAAAGCTTAACCTTGCCCCCAAAATTCACCTCGGCCTTGAAATCGGGGGCAGGGGATGAAGGGAAAGAGGTGCCGGGAGGGATTGAGTAGCGGCGGAGGCGAACGTGCCAGAAGGATGCTTCTATCGGCAGAGGTATAGCGTATTTTTCCATCAGCTTGAGCACCACTCCGTTCGGGTCTACCACCTCATCTTGCCAGAGAACCACCCATGCCCCGCTTTTCCCCTCCAGGATTCTGTTGAGGCTTTCTCCTACCCTGAAATCCAGCACTTCCCTGGTGGAGAGGATGCGCAAGGGGGGCAAGGGGACCCAGCCTTCGTCTCCGTAGTAGTAGGAAAAGACTGGGTACATGTGGCCGGAGACGAGGATTATCGCTTCATCGGGCTTTTTGTGCTCGCGAATGTAACTAACTACCCCTCGGAAATCGGCTTTGGTGAAAGCAGGGTTAAAGTAGAGGTTGTAATCGGAGAGGAGGAAGGCCCCCAAGATCAGGGAAAGGAAAGGGATGGCCTTCAATCTGCGGTGAGAAATTTCCGCAAGTCCTCCGGATAAAGCCATGAGGAAAGCTGGCGATATGAACATGAGGTAGCGGGGGTTGAATTTGGGCGAGCGGTAGGCAAGGGCGAGGATGGAGATTAAGGGGATGAAGAAGTAGAGGGATAGGAGTAGCGAGGCTTGCTTTCGGCGGAAGGCTAAGAGGATGAGGGCAGCTAAAAACAAGCCCCCCATGGCCCAAGCTATGGGTGCAGCTTGCCCTTCCAGCATGCTCTCCCCTACGCTGAAAGAAATCAAGGTCTTACGCAAGGCCTCCCCTAACTTTAGGGTCCCTTCCCAGTAACTGACGTCAACTCGGTAGCGTTTCAGTAGGAAAGGCAACCAAGGTAGATAAGAAGCCGCTGCAATTCCCTCGCCTAAGATGAGGTAAAGCGCAGCTTTACTGCGCTTCTCCGCAAGCAGAGAAAGGGCCATGAAGGCAAAAGAAACCATGAGGAAAGCGGCAAAGTAATGGGTATAGAGGGCAGCCGCAAGTAGTCCGCTCCAAGCTAAAAGCCGGGGCAAGGAAGGGCCTTCATCCCGCATCTCCAAGAAGAACCGCAGGCAGAGCAAGCAAAAGAACGTTAGCATCGTGTACATCCTGGCTTCTCGGGAATACCAGAGGTAGAGGGGCGATGTAGCAGTAAAAAGGGCGGAGATGAGCCCTGCCCTCTTACCCAGCATTCTTGCGGCCACAACCCAAACTGCAGGAACCATG
>CAZPWR010000034.1:0-6425 GCA_964590555.1 uncultured Anaerolineae bacterium
AAAGGTCGGCCTTCGCCGACAATTTGTAGTTTCAAAGACGCGAAGGCTGCCGCTTGTTATTACGTAGGCCTAAGAAGACCGATTCCTAATCAGAGAAAGTAAGAGGCACACCCCAAAAGACAACAAGGTTTGCGCTGGTGAGGATTAGGTGTTATTCTTTAAAAAAGCCAGGACAATGATTGGAGAGAGGAAAGGATGAGGGAGCTTAAGGAGATTGTGCAAATCTTACGGGAGCACAAAGGGGAATTAGCTAAACACTACGGAGTGCGGGAAATAGCCATCTTCGGCTCTTATGTGCGGGGTGAGGCCACCCCAGAGAGCGACTTGGACATCTTAGTGGAATTTGATGACCCACCCGGCTTCTTCCGGTTCCTTCAGTTGGAACAATACTTGAGCGAGCTCATCGGAGTGCGTGTGGAATTGGTCACGCGAGAGGCCCTTAAACCTCATATCGGACAGCACATCCTCCAGGAGGCATTGGAAATATGAACCGAACCTTGAAGGATTACTTAGAAGACATGTGGAACGCAGCTAAAGAGGCCTTAGAATTCACAGAAGGTATGAGCTTTGAAGAATTTCGCCGTGATCGGAAAACCATTAATGCTGTCGTTCGTTCCTTGGAAGTTATGGGAGAGGCGGCCAAGAAGGTTCCAGAGGATGTGCGGTCAGAATATCCCGAAGTGCCTTGGAGAGAGATTGCGGGGATGCGTGACAAGCTTATTCATGAATACCACGGCGTTGACCTGCGGATTGTCTGGAAAACTGTCCGTGAGGATATTCCTCCTCTGCTTTCAATATTAGAAAAACTCGCCAAAGAAGCCTTACCATGAAAAAAACGCTTTCGCCCTATTTTAAAGGGCAGTAAGCTCTCCTACTTTTATGCGCCGACTAAAGTCGTCCTCTTTGGGCTTTGGCCTGTGGTCAGCCTTCGCCGACTATTTGTAGTTTCAGTGGAAGATAAAGGCCAAGGCCTGAGTCCGCGGCCCCGAGGCCTTGGGCCAAAGGGCTTCCTCGCCTTGAAGGTTGACGCTGGGCATAGGCAAAATCAGGCCACTTAATCCGGGACATGCCCTCGGAATCTTACCCGCTTGCGGGGCTTTTTGACACATCCTCCATTTTCAGCTAATATCTTCAACGAGAGGCAGAGGAGATAGCCTATGGGTTACGTAATCTATTTTTTGTTTCGCTTAGCAGCGTGGCTTTGCGCAAAATTGCCGTCAAAACTAACTTACAAGGCAGCCATTTTTACAGGCGATATCCTTTTTCTCCTTTCCCGGAAGGTTAGAAACAATCTCATGCACAACGTCAGCCACGTCACCGGCCGCAGGGATGGACGAATCGTCCGCATGATTTTCCGCAACCTTGCTTTGAACTATGTGGACCTGTTCACAACCCCGAAGCTATCCCGAGAGAGTTTGGAAAAGAGGTTGGAGATTGAAGGCTTTGAGCATTTCTTAGAAGCTTACGGGAAAGGCAAGGGGGTAATATTGACTTCAATCCACATGGGTTGTCCCGATTTTGTCGGCCAGTGGTTGGCTTTCCAAGGCTTTACTGTTACCATTCCAGCCGAGGTTCTTGAACCTCAAGCTCTCTTCCGCTTCATGACTAAGCTCAGGTCGGCCCACGGAATCCGCCTTATACCCGTAAACGGCCCCCTTATGGAACTGGTCAGAGCCCTGCACCGGGGTGAAGCCATAGCTCTGGCCTTGGATAGGGATGCTACCGGGAGTGGGGTTGAGGTTAAGTTTTTCGGCAAGCCTGCCCGCCTACCCGATGGGGCAGTTCGCCTGGCTTACCGCACCGGTGCCCCTATTGTCATGGCTTTCTGCATAAGAAGGCCCGATAACTCATTCAAGGTTTGGGTTGAGCCCCCACTCTATGTAGCCGGGGAAGGCCCCAAGGAGAAAATTATCGCCAAAGCGCAAGAGAAGATAATCGCTACGATGGAAAAATACATAAAGGCTTACCCTGAACAATGGGTCCTTTCTGTCCCCCTGTGGAGGAAAGGCCATGAAGATAGCGCTGGTCTCACCCTATGACTTCTCTGTCCCTGGGGGCGTGGTCAAGCACATCTACTACTTGGCAAGGCACTTCCGGGAAATGGGCCATGATGTTAAAGTGATCGCCCCTTGTTCCCGTGAGGATTCCCCTCTCTCAGAGTATCTGGTCAAGGTCTCAAGTTTGGTGGTAGGAATACCCTCAGCGGGCTCGGTGGCACGTGTTTCCGTTTCCCCATTGGTTTACAGGAAAGCGAAGAAGATTCTGGAGGAGGAAAACTTTGACGTGGTGCACATCCACGAGCCTCTCACCCCGATGCTCCCCGTGGCTGTTCTGAGGCATTCTAAAACCCTGAACATAGGCACTTTCCACGCTTACAGGCCTGATCCCCACCCAGTACTGGAGTATTCCGACGTTTTGCTCAGGCGGCTGGCCAACAAATTGGATGGCAGGATAGCCGTTTCCATGGCCGCGAAGGATTATATAAGCCGATACTTCCCCGGCGATTACCGCATAATCCCTAACGGAGTTGACCTGGACTTTTTCCAAAGCAGGGCCAAGCCGATTGAGCGCTTCTGCGATGGCCGTCCTAACGTCCTGTTCGTGGGGAGACTTGAAAAGCGCAAGGGCTTCGGCTTCTTGCTGGATGCCTTTAAAATTGTGCGGGCGGAAGTCCCGCAAGCCCGCCTCCTTGTAGTGGGAGCTTTTGACGATGATGACAAGAAGCCTTTCGTGGAATACGTGCGCCGGAACCGAATCCATGGGGTTCGCTTCATCGGCCGCGTCCCCGAAGAGGAGCTTCCCCGCTATTACCACACCTGCGATGTCTTCTGTGCCCCTTCGCTTGGGTATGAAAGCTTCGGCATGGTTTTGGTGGAAGCCATGGCTGCGGGCAAGCCGGTGGTGGCATCGGCTATCCCCGGATACACTGAGGTGGTGAAGAGCGGGGCAGAAGGGTTACTTGTCCCCCCGGGCGATTCCCAAGCTTTGGCCAGGGCAATAATTCACTTGCTCAATAACCCGCAGCTCAGGGAGTGGATGGGGGGAATGGGGAGGAGAAAGGCGGCTCGCTACTCCTGGCGGCAAATAGCTTCCGAAGTGCTGGAATATTACCAGGAAGTAGCCGAGCTTAAGGGCAAGAAGCTTACGAAGTGAGGAGCCAGTTCACGAATGTTGGGAGAAAGGCTCAGGGAAAGGACCCGTAAGCCGTTAGAAAAAATAGCCAAAATCATCGGGGCCTCAGGTCTCTCCCCTAACTTGCTTACCCTCTCCGGGTTTCTCTTCACCCTTCCGGCCGTTTTCTTCCTCGCTCTGGGGAAATGGCAACTGGCAGGGGTTATTTTAATACTGGCCAGCCTCTTTGACGTGGTAGATGGGGCCGTAGCCAGGGCCATGGGGAAAGTGAGCCCGTTTGGCGCTTTCTTGGATTCAACTCTGGACCGCTTCAGCGAGGCCGCAATTTACCTTGGTTTGGCTATTTACCTCTTGAAAATGCAGAACTTCACCGCGAACATGCTGTGCTATTTAACCCTGGTTGGCTCCTTCATGGTAAGCTATGCCAGGGCGAGGGCCGAGGGGTTGGGGGTGGAATGCAAGGAGGGCTTCTTTACTCGGTTTGAGAGGCTTTTGGTCCTCATCTTGGGATTGCTTATCGCCAAACCCTTGTGGGCCTTGTGGGTCTTGGCCCCATTCTCCAACCTTACAGCCCTTCAGAGGATTTACTTGGTGCGCAAAAACTTGGAGAAGGGTCCTAATGGAAGAGATTGTCAAGGACCATCATAACTATAAAGCCAGCCAGAAGCCCGGTGGTTCCGACGCGAGCGTAGCCCTTGCGGTGGGTCTCGGGGATTATCTCCTCGCTTATGACGTAGAGCATGGCCCCAGCCGCAAAACCCATCGCTACCGGGACCAAGGGCGTAACCAAAGTCACGGCAGCTGCTCCCAAGAAACCAGCCAAAGGCTCCGCCATTCCCGAAAAGGCAGCGTAAAGGACAGAGCGCTTGGGGGAATAGCCTTCGCGGATGAGGGGTAAAGCTACAGCTAAACCTTCCGGCATGTTCTGCAAACCTATGGCTATGGCCAAGGTTATGGCTGTGGAAAGCCTCCCACTTCCAAAGCCAACCCCCACAGCCATCCCTTCTGGGAAATTGTGGATGGTTATGGCCAAGATTAGGAGCCATATTCGCCTCAACGTGGAGGAGGGGCCCTCTGGCCCGGCTATGAAGTGAAGGTGAGGGATGGCTCTATCGGCATAAAAAAGGAGCAGGGCGCCAAGGACAATGCCCAGAGAGGCAACCCAAACCCCCCCTAAATCTATGGCTGGGACAAGGAGGCTGAAAGCGGTTGCGGCGAGCATGACTCCGGCAGCAAAACCTAAGAGTGCATCCAAAACTTTATCGGAGATTCTGCGGAAAACCAGAACCGGAAGAGCCCCTACCCCCGAGGCCAAACCGGTAGCTACGGTGGCTAAGGTTCCGTAAAGGACTAATTGCCAATTGGAAAACACTTCGTTCATAGGCCGCCTGGTGGCGAATATTATAGCTTAAGGAGGGCAAATGGACAAAACCTTGACCTTGATGCTGGCCCTATCCCTACTGATGAGCTATCAGGGACCGGTGATGGCCTTCGCTGCTTTCAAAGACGGCAATTGGGACATCTACGCGCTGGAGGTTGATTCGGGCCAACTCTTTCGTTTGACCTATCATCCTGCTGAGGACCGAGACCCAGCGCTTTCTCCCGATGGGAAGAAGCTCGCCTTCTCTTCCCGACGCGACGGAAACTGGGAGATATATCTCATGGACCAAAGAGGCGATATCATCCGCCTCACTTTTGACCCCCACTACGATGGAAGGCCGGCATGGTCTCCTGATGGGAAACGCATAGCCTTTGAATCAACCAGAGCTGGGGATTTGGACATCTGGCTTATGGAAGCCGATGGCTCTAACCAGCGCAATCTTACCCCCGATAGCCCATACGGCGATGCTGAACCGGCTTGGTCCCCCGATGGCCGACTCATAGCCTTCACCTCATGGCGTTTCGGCGATAAGGACATCTTCATATTGGACCCCGACACTGGTAAGCTCACCCAGCTCACCACCGAACCCACCGACGAATATTCCCCTTCGTGGTCACCTGATGGGAAAAAACTGGCCTTTGTCCGAGAAGAGGATGGGCATAAGGCAGTTTGGATTATGGAACTGGAAAACAAGAAAGCTTACCGCCTGAGCTGGCTTTCGGCCGAGGATTCCCCGGTTTGGTTGCCCGATGGCCGTCTTGCCTTCATTTCTTACCGGTACGATGGGGAGAGGTTGGTGCTGGACCAATCGCCAGGCAACTTATCGTTGCCCAGAATGCTTTTGGGGCCGGCTTTCCTGAGGGGAGGTTTGAGCTCTGCTGCCTCATTCAGGCTTCCTGGGGTCAAACTATCACCCTCAACTTTATCTCTTCCTACCCCGGTGCAGTCCTCCGAAAGGAGAGGGCTTGAGGAGCTTGAAGGGGTAGAGGTTTACGATGCCAGGCTCAGCAGTGCTGTTGTGGAATCGTTCTCTACCCTCAGGGAAAGGCTTCGGCGCGAATTGGGCTATGATTTCCTCGGGCGTTTGTGGGAGGCCTTTCGCCCTGTGGATTTCCGTAGCGAGCATTCCGATTATGCCAGCTGGCACAAAGCTGGCAGAGCATTTGACATATATTTTGATGAAGGGCAAGCGATAATAGTGCGGGAAGAGATGGGGGGAGAAACGCGGTGGAGGGTTTACATAAAGTGTGCGAGAAGGGATGGCACGTGTGGAGAGCCTTTGCGCTATCACCCGTGGGAACTGAGCTACATTCCTGGCGAAGAGGGGAAGCCTGGCTTCATCCCCAACGGTTATTACGTGGATTTCACCCAAGCGGCGCGGGAAGCGGGGTGGGAGCGCATCTCTGCCCACCAGGGGCCGGATTTTGATTGGCGCTGGGAATACACAGCCTTGGAGTTTTGGCATTACCAGAAAAGGGATGGCCTTACTTGGTACAAAGCAATGGAGCAAATTTATCCAAGCGAAAGGCTAAAGGAGCTTTTCTCTTGGGAAAAAGCCACCGAAGCTGGTGTGCTCCCTCACATTGCAGGGGCCAAGGGGATAGAAATTCCTCCGGACAAAGCCTTTTGGCTCAAATTGAAAAAGTAAGCATGCACATGGCTAAAAGAGGCTGATTTCAATCGGCATGAAAAAGAGGGACGTACCCGGCGTATGGTGTGTCCCAATTTTGTCGGGCTGGGCCGTCGGCCTTTCCGCTTAGGCAAAGAAGAGGCGCTAAAGCGCCCCTCTCTGTCCTGGCGACCCCCGTTCCCGAACAGCTACCGGGGGGAGAGGGCGCTTCCAGCGCCCTTTGCAATCTCAGGCCCACCATACCCGGCGTATGCGGAAATTTGCCTTTTGAAAAGATATGTG
>CAZPWR010000035.1:0-1949 GCA_964590555.1 uncultured Anaerolineae bacterium
CAGCTGTGGAGACCACGGTGCCGGCGAAGGGGGCAGTGAGCCTGGCTTTTTCCAGGTTGGCCTTCGCCTTCTTTAACCCTATCTCCTGGGTGCGCTCGTAGACACTCATGACCATGGTGTTGATCACCGCCAGGCCACCTACAACGACAGCCAGAACAGCCCCGCTGATCATATGGAACTGCCGGAAAACTTCTCGGCCCGCTCTATCATAACGTTGAAGTACTCGGCCATAGAGCCCATCACCGTGAGGGCGAAGACGCCAATGGTTATTCCGAAGACGGTGAGGAAAGTGCGCACCTTGCGGCGAAGCATGTTGCGCAGGATCTCCAGCAGGATTTCCAGCATAACTTCACCTCCGTTGTGCAACGTTGTTTCCTAAATAAAATACGCGTTTTCAGGCGAAAAAGTTTCACCTGAGAACAGCGTCTTACGGTTACATGCTGCTTGCCCCGCGCATTAAGGAAATGAGGACTAAGACAAAGCTTCCGGCCTTCAATACTGCTACAAGCCAGCAGCTCCCCGCCAGCCCAAGCGGGGGCAGAAGCCCCACCGAGAATATTACTGAACCAAGAAAGGCCCCTACAAGGTCCGCTCCATACATGACCCCTGCAGCTTGGCTCAATTTGCGCCCCTCGGAATAGACTTTGCTGGCCAGAGGAAATTCCATCCCTACCATGAAGCCGCCTAAGGCATTCAGCAGCAAGAGCAAGGGTATGCTGGCTATGCCTCCCCAACGGTAAACGACTAAAAGGAGCAGGGGGAAAGAAAGCCAAAGGACTACCAGCCCGCCTTCAATCGCCATTATCCTCTTCCACTCACCGCCCTCTTCCGCCCTCTTGCTCATGAACCAGCCCCCAAGGCTTAGACCAGCCATGAATGCAGCGACCATCAGAGCTATCTCCCGATAAATGTAGCCGTAGAAGATCTGGAAGGCGAAAATGACCGCCAAATCGTAGCACATCCCTCCAAATCCTGTGGAGGCCACTACTACAGGCATTATCCCTGAGGCTTTCAATCTCCCCAGGCCGATGAGAATGCCGAGAATTGATGTGAGGATGAGGAAGAAAGAGGCCAAGTGCCAAAAGCGCAAGCCAGAAAGGATGTCAAAATACCTCCCGAAGGCGGGGGCGAACATTTCGTTCCAGAAGGAAAGCCCATACAGAAGCCCAAGCGGCTTAAAGTCGGTGTTTATGGAGGCCTTGCTTGCCCTCAGTTCTCCTTTGAACCACGAAAGCTTGGCCGGGTCAAACCGCAGCCTTATGTACCTCTCCTGAACTATTGTGCCCTTAAGGGGGCGTTCTTCAGCACGCTTCACTAACTCCTCAACCCCGATTTCCTCAAAATTAACTCCCCAAGATGCCAACCAAAGGTTTACCCCATCCCCTGGGATAGGGAAAACGTAGGGGAAGGTTTCCCTTAGAGTGGAGTAAAGGGAAAAATTGAGGTCGCGCATCGCTGGGCTCAGGTAAGTGAGGGAACCGGGGGCCATCAGCACCAAGACCCCATCCTCATCCAGAATTCTCCGGGCCAGGGAGAAAAACTCGCGGGTGTAAAAGCGGTTGAGCTGAAGGGTTGAAGGGTAAGGGAGATTAACGATGATTAGGTTGTAACCTGGCGGATTCCTCTCAAGCGCCTTTTCCCGCACAAGCAAGCGGCCATCAACGTAATGCACTTGGACTGCGGGGTTGCTCAGTTCCTCTTCGGCTAATGGGATGCGTAGAGAGCGAAGGGCCTTAAGGAGGAGGGGGTCAATTTCAGCGTAATCAATCCTTTCCCAGGGGTATTTGAGCAATTCCCGGATGAGTCCTCCAGCCCCTCCGCTCACAATGAGGCAATGCTTGGTCTCCTGAACGAAGAGCAAAGGGATGTGGACCACATCCTGAACAAAGTTTAAGTCCGGGAAGGGCGCAGTGATTATGGGTATGCCGTTGGAGAAAAGAGTATACTGC
>CAZPWR010000036.1:0-1918 GCA_964590555.1 uncultured Anaerolineae bacterium
CCCTAAGCAGTGTCCCCTCTATAGAGGAAGAGAGGATAAAGCCCATAGCTGCCCTCCTTGACTTTTCGCTCCTGCCTTACCAGCTCCGACTGGCAGAATGGATGAGCAGGTATTACCTTGCCCCTATAAGCGAGTGCGTAGCCCTCATGTTCCCGCCAGGCATAGGAGGGAAAGCCCGAAGCGTCCTCCGCCTCAACCCCCAAGCTGGCCCTTTTACCCCAACTGATAAATGGGAGGAAGCCATCGTAGCCCTCCTCCGGGAGAAAGGGGAAGTAAGGATTGACCGGCTGGAATATTTCTTAGGGCCAAGTGGGTGGCACAAAGCCTTGCGGAGATTGCTCAAAGAAGGGGTTGTAATCCGCCAGCCCATCCTTACTCCACCCTTAGTAGGCCCCAAAAGGCTGGTCTACGCTTTCCTCGTAACCCCTCGGAAGGATTGGCTACGCCTCCTTCAGCCACTGCGGAGGGAATCCGCTAAGGCCAGAATCCTTGAATACTTGGCTCACGCTGGCCCCATCCCTTCCCTTAGGGAGGTTTTAGAAGCCACAAGTTCCTCCCGCCAGAACATCCGCCAACTGGAGAAAGAAGGCTTGGTCAAAATCCTACCGCCAAGCCGGTTCCTGGTGCCAATAGTTCCGAAAGAAGAGCTAATTAAGGCCAAAGAAAGGGCCGGAAAGCGGGCTAAGACTAAGCTTGCCGTCCTTGAAATGCTTATCTCAGCCAAGGGACCTATACCGCTGGAAGAACTAAAAGACACAAAGGGCGCTCTGAGGGCCTTGGAAGAGGAAGGATTGGCAAAGGTTGTGGAGGAAGAAGAACAAGTCATTTTAACCGTAGCACCAGAGGAAGCACTCAGCTTGGCTCGGAAGGAGCAGGGCCTCTCCATCTACCTTGACATCTTGGAAGTCCTTTACCGGGAGAAGGAGCCGGTCTCAGCTGGCAACCTCTATGCTGAAACAGGCTGCACCTCCAGGCACTTGCGGGAATTGGAACAAGCAGGGCTGATAAAACTGGTGAGGGAAGAGGTCGCCCGTGACCCGCTGGCCGGCTTGGTCTTTGAAGAAGCAGTCCCCCCAGACCTGACCGCAGACCAGGAAAGGGCTTGGGAGGAGATAAAAGCGGGGATTGAGGCAGGCGGGTTCCATCCTTACCTCCTCTTCGGGGTTACAGGAAGCGGTAAGACCGAAATTTACCTTAGGGCGATTGAGGAAACGCTCCGCCGTGGCCGCCAAGCCATAGTCTTAATCCCGGAGATTTCTCTCACCCCACAAACCGTCCGCCGCTTCGGCTCACGCTTCCCAGGGAAGATTGCCGTAATACACAGCAAGCTCTCCCTCGGGGAAAGGTACGATACTTGGCGGAGGATAAGGCGAGGGGAGGTGAGCATAGTGATAGGGCCGCGCTCGGCTCTATTCGCCCCCCTCCCAAACCCAGGCCTAATCGTGGTGGATGAAGAGCACGATCGCTCCTACAAGAGCCAGAAGAGGCCTTACTACCACGCCAGGGATGTGGCCATGCAGCTGGGCCGGATAACGGGTTCAGTGGTGATTCTGGGCAGCGCCACCCCCGACCTGGCAAGCTTCTATAGGGCTAAGAGCGGGGAGATACGCCTGCTGGAACTGCCCAAGCGCATCCTCTGGAAGCCTCAAGATTTCAAAGGCAAAGCACCGCTGGTTCTGCTCAAAGAGAGGGATGACCTCTGCTCCACAGGCCTTCCGCCAGTGGAGATTGTGGACATGAGGGAAGAATTCAAGGCCGGCCACCGTGGAATCTTCAGCCGTGCTCTGATAGAGGCCTTGGAAAGGACGCTTGCAGCTGGGGAGCAGGCCATCCTCTTCCTGAACCGCCGCGGCACTGCTACTTTTGTCATCTGCCGGGATTGCGGCTACGTGGCTAAATGCCGGCGGTGCGATGTCCC
>CAZPWR010000037.1:0-4243 GCA_964590555.1 uncultured Anaerolineae bacterium
AAGATGATGGCCATAAGCGCTGAGGCTCATAAGGCTCGGGGTTTGGGGCAATTGGCCCTTTCCCTACCCATATCCATCAAGCTACCCAAAGTGAGACCGGCCTCTTTGAAGGAAATCCTGCAATGGGAGAAAGAGCTTGTAGGGGCTTACATCTCGGAGCATCCTGTCTCTCGTGTTCTCCCTCTCGTCTCTAATTACATAACCCATTACCTTGGCGAGATAAATGAGGAGCTGGACGGGCAAAAGGTTTCAGTTTTGGGTCTTGTGACATCTGTGAGGGAAGTGATTTCATCCACAGGTAAGCCCATGGCTTTCGCCCAGATTGAGGACGTTCAAAGCAGCATAGAAGTGGTGATAAGGCCGCAAGTTTGGGAGCAAAGCGCCCAACTTTGGGAGGAAGGCCGTATCCTCTTGGTCAAAGGTAAAGTAGAAGTAAGAGAAGGCAAGCCTTCTTTGGTCTGCGAGTCGGCTCAAAACCATGTGACCATAGCCAAACCCGTAGAAACCTCAAGACATCTTTACATAACTATAAAGCGCAGTGGTGACTTTGAGGCCGATTCCAGGCTTTTGGAAGAAGTTTACCATTTGCTTACCCGTTACCAGGGGAAGGATAAGTTCACCATTTATCTGGAATCGGAGGGTCAAAGCGTAGCTTTGGAGTTCCCTGAAGCGTGGACAAGGTATTGTCCGGAGCTTGAGGAGGAAATACTCAATCTCCTCGGTCCCGGGGCATTAAGTGTTAGCCTTTAGACCTTGGGAGGATGAATGGCCGAGATTTTTCTGAACCTCGCGACGGCTTTTGGCCTATCGGCATCTGCGGGGCTGAACGCCTACATCCCTTTGTTAGTTATTGCTTTGGTTGACCGCTTGACCGATGGCTTGATTGACCTCCAGGGGCCTTGGGTTTGGCTTAGCAACTGGTGGGTCATCGGCGTTTTGGCCTTCCTATTGCTGGTAGAAATCTTAGCCGACAAAATCCCTGCTGTAGACACCATAAACGATGTTATCCAAACGGTAGTTCGTCCAGCGGCTGGAGCTATTCTTTTCGCTGCTACCACGCGTGCTATTCAACTCCATCCGGTCATTGCTGCGATATGCGGGGTAATAGTAGCAGGGGGTGTTCACGCTGTTAAGGCCACCGGGCGCCCGGTCGTAACCGCCACAACTGCAGGGGTTGCCAATCCTCTCATTAGCGTAGCCGAAGATGTTACTTCAACTGTGGTATCCATCATATCTGTTGTAGCCCCTTACTTGGTTTTAGGCCTCTTCATCGGCCTTGCCTCTTTCTTAGCCTGGGTGATTTTTCGTAGGAAACGCCGCAGTTGAATCAGCGGAGAAATGTTAGGCCAAACGGAGGCCCTCCCGGGCCACAGCCCCTGCAATCCCCCGCCCGGTTCGGCGTCCCTCTTCCAGCTCACGAGAGGATTTCACAAAAACCTCCGCTGGCACTGGGGCTTCGGCGAAGATACTAATTGCTTGTCCTTGGATGGCCTCCCGTAGCGAGGAATCTTCCTCTGCAATCTCCACCAGGATGTCTGCGTCGCTGCGGGGTGTGGCGGTTCCAGTGGCAAAGGAGCCAAACAAATAAACTGCCATGACTGATGGGCACTCCGCTCGCAGCCGCTTAGCGCAGCAGCGAAGCGCCTCCAGAACCACCTCCCGCTGCACGAACCTGCTGCTCGCAAAATACGTAAATCCTTCGCGCATCCTCAATCGCCTGCTGTGCCTCGTCTAATGTGTAGTAATCTGATGGAGCACCTGTGTCAAAACTGTTAGGATAGCGGTTTGGAATGTAGTGCTTATCCAGATGTTGGGCGGCGCGGAGGAGCTCATCAGGGATTTGGAACAGTTTGTTCAGATCGCGAAGGAGGCGGGTGATAGAGTGTCCCCATCCTTCCCCGCCCATCGCCAGGAATACCGCTTTGACTGCCTTCTCAGCTGCTTGATGTGCGGCGAAGCAGGCCCAATCATAATCTCCATCCTCTAAGGCATGCTTAGCATGCTTTAGGTCATGAGCTGCTTGCGTTAGCCAGTCCCAAGCTCGATTACTCATCGGCTCTTTGCCCCTCCGGTTGCCTAACACCGCCTATTTATGCACTATCATAATAGCACTCTAAGGGAAGCCTGTCAAAATATAAACCAGGGACGGCTCTCCTTGCTTAAGGCAGGGCAATAAAAAACCGAGGGCAACTTTCAATTGCCCTCGGTTCTTTTCAGCGGGGCCGACGGGCCTCGAACCCGCGACCTCCGGCTTGACAGGCCGGTATTCTAACCAACTGAACTACGGCCCCGTACTGCGGGGGTGGGACTCGAACCCACAACCAGACGGTTAACAGCCGCCCGCTCTCCCCGTTGAGCTACCCCGCAACCATGGCGCATAGGGGACTCGAACCCCTACTACGGGCTTGAAAGGCCCGTGTCCTAACCCTTAGACGAATGCGCCACTTAAGTGCCGAGGGTCGGAGTCGAACCGACGACCCTGCGGTTTTCAGCCGCATGCTCTACCACCTGAGCTACCTCGGCCCAGAGCGGGCGATGGGATTCGAACCCACGACCTCTTCCTTGGCAAGGAAGCGTTCTACCGCTGAACTACGCCCGCATCACCTTATGGACCCGGCCGGATTCGAACCGGCGCTCTCCTCGGTGCAAACGAGGTGCCTTCCCGCTTGGCCACGGGCCCTTTACTTTTTAAAGAGCGGGGAGGCAGGGATTCGAACCCTGGAAGGAGCTTTTTAGGCCCCTTAACCGCTTAGCAGGCGGCCCCGTTAGACCTCTCCGGCACCTCCCCTCCTAACTAAAGCTGGGGGACGAGGATTCGAACCTCGACTGGCGGATCCAGAGTCCGCTGTCCTGCCGATTAGACGATCCCCCAACTTCGCTTTATATTTTATCACTACTTTAGCCACCTGTCAAGCCTGGCCAGCACTTGGGTGTGTCCCAGCTTTGTCGGAAGAAGTTAGGCAGCTTGGCGAGTTTGCCCCCCAGGGCTCCCAGTTTTTCAAAAGTGGGCAACCCCGCAAGCCTGCGCCCCCGGTCAGTCTTGGCGAAGGGGCTGAGCCCCCTCCCATGGGGTGCGGGGTCCTCCCCCCTATTAGGGGATTAAGCAGCCAACCCCTGTAACCTTGCCAGGAGTGGGACCCAAAACCCTGACGAACCCTCCGCAAACAGGGGTGGGAATTCCCATAACCTTTGTGCGTGGGAGTACGGGGAGTTGGAATGTGCCTTTCGCGCCAATTGAAATCATTTTCCTTGGGTCTTCGGCCAAAAGCCGGCCTTTGCTGACGCCTGGCTCTAAATGTGCAAAATAAAGCCGATTCCCAATCGGCAAATTCAAGGTTTTTGCCGTTCCTGCAGTTGGGTTTATAATCCAAGCTGGAAAGGAGCTGCCGGATGTCCCACGAAGCCATCGCACAAGCGGTGGACCTCTTCTTGGAAGTCCTGGGCGAGGTGGGTGTGCCGGGGACCAGCATTGCCCGTCGTGCTGTCCAGGCGATAGAAGGCTTGCGGCGTGATCGGGCTGCCCGCCAGCGCCTGGAGGGATTACTGCGGCGAGCGGAAGAAGATTTCCTCCGTGAGGCCAGAACGCAAGGCTTGGAAGCTGCCGCTCAGTGGGTTGCCTCCCTCCCTGTCCAGGACCTTCCTACTTTTCGCCAAGCACTGGTGAGCTTGCGGACACATTGGGACGAGGAAGCGCTAACGGAAAAGCTGAAAGAGGAGTTCGCCAGAATCCCCGGCGTTCCGAAGGAGGAGCAGGCCCGCGCCTTGGCCCTCTACATGGCCTGCTTGCGCACCCGCTTGGTGGCCGATAAAGACCTGGGTCCGATGGTCGCCGCCCTGAGCACCTTGCGCACGGAGGCGATGGTGGGGCGCCTCCTTGAGGAAATGGATGCCCTCTACGAGGCTGTCAGCGCCCTGCGCGGCTTACCGGAGGAGCGAGTGAAGTGGCCAGTGACCGTCCTCCAGGACCCCGCCCCGCGCGCTTACATTCTGCTTCCCAAATATCGCCTCCTCCCCTACATGGGCAGCCCTTTCCAGGAGGTCTTGAGCGATCTGCTGACCTGGGCGCGAGGTCTGGAGGAGAAAAAGGGCAAAGTTGGCCTAAGGCTGTATACCGGTCCGGGCGGAAGCGGCAAGACTCGCCTGCTCATAGAGGCTGGGGAACGGCTGCGGGCGGAAGGCTGGTGGGCGGGCTTTCTAACCCCCGGCCCGATGGGCGACCATTCGGCCGCCCGCCCGGCCCCCG
>CAZPWR010000038.1:0-7307 GCA_964590555.1 uncultured Anaerolineae bacterium
ACGCATGGGCCGGGGGAGAAAGGGCGGGTCGCTTTTGAGATCAGTGCCGGATTGTGTTTGCTCTTGGCCGGGGCAAGCTCCTACAAAGCGCTGGAGCCGCTTTCCTCCCGCTGGTTAACATTCATCCTTGTAATCTTAATCAATGGCTTTTTAGCTTTGCTTCTACCAGCCCTTGGCGACAAAGCCTCTCCGCACCTCAAATTCCTTGAAAGCCTCGCCAATTTCCTGGCCTTGCTTTTAGCCCCCATGTCTGCCTTCTACGAAAAAGTCATGGAAAAGGGAGGGGAAGCAATCTATGTAGTGCAGGGGAAAGAGCGTGAGATTGTGGAAGGAGCTCTGGACCTTGAGGAAACCATAGTGCGGGAGATAATGGTGCCAAGAGTGGATGTGGTAGCAATTAGGGCTGATGCTACCATTTCTGAAGCGGTAAAAGTGGCAACCGAAAGCGGTCACTCCCGCATCCCCGCCTACGAAGGAACCATAGACAACATAATAGGCATAATCCACGTAAAAGACCTGCTCCGAAACGCCTGGGAAGGCCGCTGGGATGAGCAAGTGAAAGCCATCCTACGCCCCCCTTACTTCGTCCCCGAAACCAAAAACGCCGCTGAGCTCCTCAGAGAAATGCAAAGCCAAAAGATCCACATGGCCATAGCAGTGGACGAATACGGGGGAACAGCGGGGATTGTCACTCTGGAGGATTTGCTGGAAGAGATATTTGGGGAAATACAGGACGAATACGACCGAGAAGAACCATCCATCCAAGAGATTGGGGAAGGAGAATACATCTTGGATGCGAGGCTGAGCTTGGAAGACCTTGAAGAAATCATCGGCAAAGAGCTTGACTTGGAAGGTATTGACACAGTAGGAGGGTTGGTATATAGTAGTTTTGGAAGGGTGCCAGAAAAAGGAGCCCGCTTTAACCTGGAGGGCTTTGAATTTGAAGTCTTATCCTTAGTAGGCAGGCGGATAGGGAAAGTCCGCCTCCGAAAAATTGAGGCAGAGGGGGGAGAAAATGGAGGTGGAAAAAGTAAGGCAATGGAGTAAGCTTGATAAGCTCAGGCTGCTCAACGCTATTGACGAAAGCGATGAATACAACGAAGAGCATCTCAAAGTGTTAGGGATACTGCTTGAAGACGATGACCCGGAAGTAAGGGCGGGAGCGGCCGCGGCCATATGGAACTACCCAGAAGTCCAATTCATTAACAAGCTATTTGACTTGGCTCTTAACGACCCTTGCCAAGAGGTCCGCTCCCAAGCGATAAAGACCCTCGGCCGCTACATCTACGAAGGCTTAACCAACGATTACGAGCTCTTCTCCACAAGCCCCATGGCCGATATCCTCGCCCCGGAACTACCCTTGGAAGACTTCTTAAGGGTGAAAAACTTCTTAATCAACATCTTCCGCAACGAAAACCTCCCCTTGGAATCAAGGCGGTACGCTGTAGAAGCCCTGGGCTTCCTCACTGACCCGGAGGTTATTGAAGTCATTGAAGAAGCTTACCAGCATCCCGATGCCCAGATGAAAGTGAGCGCTATATTCGCCATGGGCAGGAGCGGCCTTGAGAAATGGGAACCGATAATCCTCAGGGAACTTCAAAGCGAAGTATACGATATCCGTTACGAGGCCGTCAAGGCTGCAGGCGAAGCCTTGGTGGAGGAGGCCGTCCCCTACCTTGTCAAGATAGCCCTTTCCGATGAGGATAAGGCCCTGCGGATGGAAGCCATATGGTCCCTGGGCCTCATAGGCGGCGAAGAGGCGGAAAAAGTGCTCAGCGCCCTCTGCAGTGACCCCGATCCCGATGTGAGGGAAGTGGCGGAGGCCGCCTTGGAAGAATGCGAGCTCTACAAGGAAGGGGAAGAGTGGCTTGAGGAATGGCTTGAAGAGGAGGAATAAAGGCCTTCCTTAGCCAGAAGATAAGCCCCCAAAAGCCCCGCCTCATCCCCAAGGGCGGCGGGCACTATCTTAAACCCTTCCAGGAATTCCCGCATAGTCAACTCCTTTACTGTTTCCTCCGCCGGCTCTAAAAGGATCTTCCCAACTTTTGCCACCCCTCCCCCCACTATTATCCTGGAAGGATTAAAGAGGTGGATAAGGCTCACAAAACTGAGCCCGAGGTAATATCCAGCTTCCCTGAAAATCTCCTGGGCCAATGCATCCCCCTCAATGGCCGCCAGCGCTACCTCCCTGGCCGTCAAGCCTTCTAAGGGCCCTTCCACAAACTTAGGGATAGAAGATTTTTCGCCCGCTTTGATGCGCTTTATGGCTTCCCGAGCTATAGCCGGTCCCGAAGCCAAAGCCTCTACGCAACCCCTCCCTCCGCACCCGCACGGAGGCCCATCGGGTTTAACCACTATATGCCCCACTTCGCCTGCAAGGCCTTTCGCCCCCAGAAGGAGTTTCCCCTCGGCAATTATCCCCCCACCTATGCCTGTGCTTACGGTGATGTAAATTATGTTGGAAAAGCCTTTCCCAGCCCCGAGCCTGTGCTCAGCCAAGGCAGCCACATTAGCATCGTTATTTACAAAAACCGGAACTCCAAATCGCTCCGCAAGGATGTCGGCTAAGGGGACGTTCTCCCAGCCAGGCAAGTTGGGAGCCGAAAAGATTATACCTTTCCAAGGGTCCAGAGGGCCCGGCGCCCCCAAACCTATGGCTATGAGCTCTTCGCCCTCCCTAATCACCTCCTCAATCGCTCTGAAAATGCGGCCCAAAGTAGGTTCCAAACCCTCGTGAGCGAGAGTGGGAAGGGCACACTGAGCCAGAGTCCCACCATCTTCGGAGTAAAGAGCTGCCCTTATGTTGGTCCCACCCAAGTCAACAGCAGCTATGACTTTACCCATGGCTTATACCTCCGAAAACCTCATTGCTCCAGGAACCTCATCCCCAAGCCGAACGAAAATCCAGGGGATGGCTGAGGCCTTGAGTTCAGCTAAGACCTCTTGGTAACCTGAGAGCTCGTCAGTTATGATTACAGCCAATGCTGAAATCCCCCTCAGCTTCGCCCTCTGCAAAGCCTTGACCCAACCGACGCTCTCCGATGGGGTTATAGCTATGATTGTGGAATTGCCTTCCAGGGAGTGGCTTTCAGACGTGAGCAACTCCTCAAAGGGGTTATCGCTCTCGGCTCTGACCACGGCTAAAAATTCCAGGACCTTTAGAAGTTGCCTTGTGCCCCTCTCCGGCCGCAACACATGCTTAGTTCGGGAGTAAGCGGCTATGCCTAAAGCCCTCTTCTCCCTAAGGAAGTGGCTGGCCAAAGAGGCGGCAATGGCTACGGAATATTCCTCAGTAGTGGGCTCGGGCCTCAAGCTCCACCCCTCGGCCCAGAAGAGGCTTGGGCCACGGCTTTCCACAAAGGAGCAGGGCCACCCTTCCCCCCTCTGAACCCCTCGGTCAAGGTCAAGGAATAGCCAGATATTGCTCAAAGGGTCAAGCTCAAATTCTTTAACCATCAAGCGGCCAACGTGGGCTGTCGTGGGCCAGTGGATTCGGCTGAAGCTATCGCCAGGACTGTATTCCCTCACCCCAGCAACGTTGACCGTAGCATAAGGGGCTCGCTGGCGAACTACCTCCCCTCCGGGGAGGATTCCAGCTCTGAGCTTAAAGTAAGGCAAGGGATAAATTGGGGGATAGATTGTAACCTCGCGCTGCGCTGGGAAAGCTTTCTCAAGCCTGATAAGCCCGAGGGGATCGGAGCTAACAACGGTAACAGGCCCGAGGGTGAACTGCCCCCTCTTCCGGCACAGGGTTTTAACCGACCAGCGGTATTCCCCCTTAGGAGGTATGGAGCCTATGACCTTCCCAGCTACATGGGCTGGGAGATTGGAGTGGTCCCTAACCTCAAGCCAAAGTTTGGGCAATGGGCTTCGGTTGCGGATTACCAGCTCTTCTTCCAAGACTTTCCCTACCTGAGCCCTCGGCGAAATCAAGGTCCTTTGCACTTCCAGTCCCCAAAAGTTCTGCCAAACCCAGAAGGCTGAGAAAGCGATGAGGGCAGTGAAAAGGTAGAAGAAAAAGCGGAAGAGGGCATGCCCAGTGCTGAGCATGAAAGCCAAATTTATTGCCCAGAGGAAAAGCAAAAGGGGCAAACTACTCTTTTCTTCCACACCTCCTCCTCAGCTGGTTGTATGTCATTGCGAGGGCACGAAATGTCCGAAGCGATCTCCTCCGATGGTTGGAGATTGCTTCGCTCGCATGCCCTTTGCGGTTCCCTTATTGCGGCTCCTCCTCCAGCACCACCCTTAATTTGAGCGGCTTACCTTCCCTCAGAATGCTCAACTCCACCGTTTGCCCCACTTTAGTGTTATCTTCCAAGTAAGCGTTCAAGAAGTCAACGCTTTTTACGGGGGTATCGTCTATAGCTGTGATTATGTCCCCTCCGGCGAGGATAATCCTGTTCCCGATTACAACTTCCTTGTTAGCTCCTCTTATGCCGGCTTTATGGGCTGGGCTTCCCCTGTAAATCCGAGCTACCAGCACGCCTTGTTCCACGGGGAGGTTCAAGTGGCGGGCCAAAGCAGGGGTTATGGTGTATCCGATAATCCCCAGCCAGGGATGACGGTAACGGCCGTAAGCTATGAGCTCCGGAACTACCCTCTTCAGCACGTTCACCGGTATGGCAAAGCCAACCCCAGCCGAAGCTCGGCTCGGAGAGACTATGGCCGTGTTAACCCCGATAACCCGGCCTTTGGAGTCCAAAAGCGGCCCACCGGAGTTTCCGGGGTTAATGGCCGCATCCGTCTGGATGAGGTTCCTTATCACCCGCCCATTCTCCAGCTCCAAAGTCCGGTTCAAAGCACTCACTACCCCTACGGTCAGAGTTCGCTCAAACCTCCCGAAAGGATTGCCTATGGCGATAGCCCATTGCCCAACTTGAAGGGTTGAAGAATCGCCCAGCTCCACTGGGACCAATTTATCCGCAGGGACGTCAACCTTCAGCACTGCCAAGTCATTGAGCGGGTCAGTCCCTACGACCTCGGCTGGGACCGAGAGGTCTTCTCCGAAGCTTACTTCAATATATCGGGCTCCTTCAATCACGTGGTAGTTGGTGATAATGTGGCCTTCTTTATCGTAAACGAACCCCGAGCCCGCTCCCTCCTCCGGATATACCCCGAAGAAGAAATCCCACTGAAGCACCTGGGTTTTGATGTTGACCACGGAAGGCGCTGCCTTCTTGTAAACGTTGATGATTATCTGCTCTCCTGGCTCTAATTCAACAGAGCTTTCAGGTAAAGGGGTCGGGGTGCTCGTAGGTGTAGGGGTTAAAGTCGGGGTAGGAACAAGAGTAAGGCTCACAACCTCCCTAACCCCGACCAATGCCGGAGCAAATGTGCACCCCGCTGTTAAAACCCACAAGATTACAGGCACTAAAAGCCTTTTCATCCCTACTCCTCCAGAGAAGATGGCCTCTTCCCCAGCACCACCCTGACCTTTATCCTCTCTCCATCCCTTACTACGTTCAGGGTGACCTCCTGGCCGACTGAGGTATTGTAAATCAAGTAAGTAAGTAGGTCATCAAAGCGCCGGATTTCATGCCCATCTATCCCTACGATTATGTCTCCCCCTATGGTTATCTCCTCTCCCATGAATTGGACCCGCTTGGTTCCGCCCCTGATTCCGGCTTTGTAGGCGGGCCCGTTCCTAACCACTTCATTTACCAGCGCCCCGTAATCCACCGGCAGGTCAAACTCCTTGGCCAAAGCTTTGGTCACAGTCATCCCCTTAATCCCAAGCCATGGGTAATCGTAAGTGCCTTTCTCAATTAGGACAGGGACGATTCTCTTGGCCAGGTTTATGGGCACAGCGAAGCCTATCCCCGCATTGATTCCTAAAGGTGACTCAATGGCAGTATTTATCCCTATGACCCGGCCGGCGGAGTCCAGAAGTGGCCCACCGGAGTTTCCGGGGTTGATTGCCGCATCGGTCTGGATTACTTCGGGGATGGAGAATGGGGTAGCAGCGGATGGAAGCCTTCGGCCCAATGCGCTTATTATCCCCACGGTCATAGTTCCAGCCAAACCAAATGGGTTGCCGATAGCTATTGCCCTCTGGCCAACTTTGATCTGGGATGAATCCCCAAGCTCTACAGGGTGGACATCTTCTGGCAATTCGTCCACTTTTATTACCGCTAAGTCGCTGTGGGGATCGGTGCCTACAACCTCAGCTTTGGCGGAATCGCCGTTGTAGAAGATTACCTCCAACTCTTCCGCATCGGAAACTACGTGGTAATTGGTGACTATATGGCCCTTTTCATCCCAGACGAACCCGGAACCACGCCCCTCTTGAGGGATTTCGGGATGAGAAAAAGGCAGTCTCGGTAAAATTCCCTTTTTGACCACTCTTATGGAAACCACTGCAGGGTTGACCCTTTCGTAGATGCTTATTAAGAGGGCTTCTTCCTCTTCATCCAGAACCGTTCCTGTAACTGCTATTTCCTGGCGCACTCCAGGCGTTGGAGTAGGGGTGGCCTCTGTCACCTTGGGCTTTGGGGTGGGAGTAGGCTTCGTGGCTTCGGCCTTTGGGGTAGGAGTTAATTCTTGAGCCCAGGGCACTTGGAAGAACTTAAATTCCAACCTGCACGCCGTTGCCAGGAAAAGGGAAAGAATGACCGCCAGCAAAAGTAATGCTCTCTTCACACTCATGACCCCTCCTTTCAAGCTTTCCCTCCGCTCATCCAATGGCAATGTAAAGCGCAAAGTTTAAGAAAATGTTAAAGTGGCTGCATTTCACCCCAGTTTTTGCCCACTTCTAACTCCACTTTAAGCGGGGCCTTAAGTTCATAGGCCCCTTCCATGATTCCCTTGACCAACGGGGCAACGGTTGGGAGTTCGTCCTCAGGAACCTCCAGGACTAACTCATCGTGGACTTGGAGGACTATGTGCGAGCGAAGCCCTCGCTCTTTGAGGGCCCGGTGGAGGCGAACCATGGCTATCTTTATTATGTCCGCAGCGCTACCCTGAATGGGGGCATTTATCGCCATGCGCTCTGCTGCTGCTTTAACAGTGTGATGGGCTTTGCTATCCGGAGCCAGCTCCGGGAAGTAACGGCGACGCCCAAGTATGGTCTCTACGTAGCCTTCTTGCCGCGCCTTCTCTTTGGTCCTTTCAATGTAAACTTTTACTTTCGGGTAACGGGCAAAGTAGCTTTGGATGAACTTGTGGGCCTCCTCAGGGGTAAGGCCTGTCTCTTCAGCCAGGCCATATGCACTCATCCCGTAGCTTATCCCGAAGTTCACAGTCTTAGCCAGCCGGCGCATCTCCGGGGTAACTTGCTCTATCGGCACGCCCAAGATTACAGATGCAGT
>CAZPWR010000039.1:0-9125 GCA_964590555.1 uncultured Anaerolineae bacterium
GCTCCAGTGACAGACGAAACCCGCGGGATGATAGGCCGAGAAGCCCTCTTGCGTATGAAGCGAGGAGCTATCCTCATAAACACCGCTCGGGCTGCCCTTGTAGACGAAGAAGCCTTGGCTGAGGCCCTGCGTTCCGGTCACCTGGCCGGCGCAGCGGTGGACGTTTTCTCCGTAGAACCTCCTGCATCTGACCACCCACTGCTTGCGCTCCCTAATGTCATCGCTACCCCTCACATCGGTGGGAACACCGAAGAAGTAGCTTCCCACCAAGGCAAAATTGTGGTGGAGGACTTGCGCCGCTTCCTGGCCGGAGAACGCCCTCAGCACATATTGAACCCGGAGGTCCTACAGCAATTTTCTTGGATAAGCCCTCGCCGCGAATTGGGAGAAGAGGACCTGGAGAAACTCGCAAAACGGCCAGCCCCAGCTGTAAGCGACCTCCAGCGAGAGCAAAAAGTCCCTGCGGTTAAGGAGGAGCGTATGGAAAAAACTGCCGGAAGCCAGATGGAGCGCATTATCCACCGCTTCTGCGAGCTGGCCGCGGCGGACCCAACCCTTAACCAGTTCGCCGTCAAAAAGCGGGTCACAACCCATTACATCATAACTGACCTTGGGCTTGAATTCTACATCGGGTTTATGGACGGAAAAGTTCTGGCTGGCCTGGGTGCGCCTCCTTCCCCGGCCGAAGTTCGGATGAAAGCGGATGCTGAAACCTTGGACGGCATCCTGACTGGGCGAATAAGCGGGACCAAAGCGGCCATGAGCGGTAAGCTTGCCTTCAGCGGCGATGTCCGACTGGCCATGGGCCTTCAGCGGATTCAAGGTGAGCTCATCCGGCTTTACTCTAAGGCCCGGGAGGAGGCCGGTGGGATTGATTTTGCCGCCATTCAGAAGCCAGTGCCCGCCCCTTCCCTTCCTCCAACTGAAGACCCGCGAGCGGAGATGGTCCAGGCCATAAACGAACTGTACCAGCTGGGCTTGATAACCGCTACCGGAGGCAACGTGAGCGTGCGGATAGGGGGTAGGGAGGAGTGCTGGATTACCCCCAGCCAAATCTACAAAGGAGCTCTCAAGCCGGAGCTGATGGTCCGAATAGACTTTCAAGGGAACGTGCTGGAGGAAGGTTCCCCTGCCCCCTCATCGGAATGGCCAATGCACACTGCCATTTACCGTGCTCGGCCGGACGTTGGGGCTATTATCCACGCTCATGCTCCTTATGCCACCATCTTAGCCTTAGCGGGCTTGTCTTTCCTCCCAATCACCACTGAAGCCGCTTTCTTAGGGGAAGTGCCGGTGGTTCCCTTCATAATGCCTGGAACCAAGGAACTGGCGGAGGCGGTGGTGAAGGCCTTGGGGCAGAAGAACACAGCATGTTTACTCCAGAACCATGGGGTTGTAGCAGCCGCTGCGGACTTACGAAGGACCTGCAACATCGTGGAAGTGGTGGAGCGAACAGCCCAACTCATTTGGGGTTGCTATGCTTTGGGTAAGAAGCCCAAAACCCTGCCTAAGGAAGCCTTGAAAGCCATTCGGGAAATTGGGAAAATGATGGGTTGAAAGTAGCCCCTTCAAGCTTTGGCCTTCAAAGCGGCTAGAGCTGTTGTCCTGCTGCCGATAAAGGGGTCAAGGACTACTTCTCCTTCAAAACAGTGTGGAGTCATGGGAAACCCTTGCCGGGCTGCCAAAGGGGCTTGTCCTTGACTTCTTTCGCCTCATCGCTTTGCTCACCTCCCTAATCCGATTGCCAATAGTAAAGCCACCGTCTATAAGGTGCCAACAATGCTTCCCTAAATCCAACTCAGGAGGGCGTTGCCGGCTTGAGGAAACGTGGCTTCACCAGACTTGCAAATCTGCTCTTTGATTATAGCACACGAGCGGAAGCTTATAAAACCCACCGAACTAAGACGGCATTGAGCACATTCACTTCCCTATCCCGCCCAGAAGGCTTCCGTACGCACTGATGGGCCCAAAAACTTACCACGGGATCCCGTATCGGGTTTGACAATTCCTGCGATTAAGGCCATAATTTGGTAAAAGCTAAGAAAGGCGGCAGGGTATGGAGAAGGAAGAGCTCGCTCTGGAAGCCAGAAGGCTGGGGATGGTCGTAGGAGGTTCCCTCTCCGGGGGCCTCACAGTTAAATTAGACCCCGGAGCAATGATTGAAGGGGTGGCCGTAGGAAGGTACGTAATTGTAAAAGGCCAAAAAAGGCGCTTCTTCGGCCTTATAACCGATGTCTCCCTTGATAGCACTAACCCCTTCTTGGAGAAAAGCCCACCAGATGTATCCGACCCCTTCATCTCCGAAGTCATCTCGGGCACAGGAGTCTTCGGCAAGCTTAGCGTCTCGGTACACTTGGTCTTAGAGGAAGGCTCAAAAGAGCCAAGGCCAGCTCGAACCATACCCGCACACTTTTCCCCGGTTTACTACGCCACCCAGGAAGACGTGGAAAAGGTCTTCGGAAAAGAGGGAACTCCAGGCCGCCACTTTTTCTACATAGGAGAACCCATTGATATGGAAGGGATAAAGCTTACGATAGACATGGGGAAACTGGTAGAGCGCTCCAGCGGCATCTTCGGGAAATCCGGAACCGGCAAAACTTTCCTTACCCGCTTGCTTCTTGCTGGAATCCTAAGGGAAAACGTCGCCACTTGCTTGGTCTTTGACATGCACAGCGAATACGGTTGGGAGGCAGAAGGGGAGGGAGGAATAAGGGTCAAGGGTTTGCGCCAGCTTTTCGGAGACAAGGTGGCGATATTCACACTGGACCACGAATCCACTTTAAGGAGAGGCATAAGGCCCGATGCCGTTGTCCGCATACCATGGAAATCGGTGGAGCCGGAAGACATAATCGTGCTCCAAAGCCTCCTGGACATAACCGAGGCTGGCGTTGGGGCAATATATGCCATGAGGAGGGCATGGAAGGAAGAATGGCTGGAGCGATTTTTCAACCTTACGGATGAAGATTTTGACGAGCTTGCAGAGAAATACCGCCAGACCTCTTCCATCATAAACGCTTTGCACCGTAAACTCAGTAGACTTCAGGAGTTACCATTCTTCTGTGCCGACGCGCCGGAGGATTCGGTTAGGCTTATGCTTGATTACATCCTCAGCGGCCGGAGCGTAATACTGGAGTTCGGCCGTTTTGGGAGGGATTTGAAGGCTTACATAATCGTGGCTAATTACATAACCCGAAGGATACACGAGGAATTTGTCCGCCTTAAGGAGAATGCGCTCGGAGGTTACGGCCCGGAGCCCCCACAGCTGGTGATTGTAATTGAGGAAGCACATAAATTCCTTGACCCTATGGTAGCCCGCCAGACCATATTCGGTACCATAGCTCGGGAGATGCGCAAATACAATGTGACCCTCCTTGTAGTGGACCAGCGCCCCAGCGGGATAGATGAAGAGGTCATGAGCCAAATTGCCACGCGCATAACTTGCCTTCTGGACAATGAAGCGGACATAAGAGCGGTTCTGAGCGGGATACCTGGGGCCGCTGGGCTCAGGGATGTTCTCGCAAGGCTTGAGACTCGCCAGCAAGCCCTTGCTTTGGGCCACGCTGTCCCTATGCCCGTTCCGATAAAAGTCAGAAGCTACGGCACTCCTGAATTTTACGCCTCCTTCCAGAAAGCCCCTCGTGCTGAGCTAAAAGCTCTGGTTTGGGGGCAAGAAGAAGATAACTTTTGAGGAGGGACCTATGGAGCTCAAAGTAGTCAAAATTGAGAAGCCCGCTAACGTCAACATAATCCTGGGGATGAGCCACTTCATAAAGACAGTTGAAGACATCTACGAGGCCATGGTCAACACCGTCCCTGGGATAAAGTTCGGGGTCGCCTTCTGCGAATCTTCGGGGCCGGCTTTGGTCCGCTACGCCGGGACCGATGAGGAAATGATAGAGCTTGCTAAGAAGAACGCCTTTGCCTTGGGAGCAGGCCACAGCTTCATCGTTTGCCTTGCGCCTGGCTTCTACCCGATAAACGTCCTAAATGCCATAAAGAACGTGCCAGAAGTCTGCCGCATCTTCTGCGCCACCGCCAATGATGTTGAAGTCATCATCGCCGAAACCGAACAAGGCCGGGGAATCCTCGGGGTTATTGATGGCCTCAAGAGCAAAGGCATTGAGACGGAGAAAGACATAGAGGAGCGCAAAGCTTTCCTGCGTCGGATAGGGTATAAATTTTAATGGGCAAAATCCTCTTCATTTTCGCAGATGGCCTTGGCCTTGCCCCAGAAGGGGAACATAACCCCTTTCGCAGGGCTTCAACCCCATTCTTAAGAAGGTTGCTGGGCGGGGCATTTACCCTGGAGAGGGTCCAGGAGAGGGATGGGCTTGTCTTAAAAGCGCTTGATGCCCAGCTTGGGGTTGAGGGTATACCTCAATCCGCCACAGGCCAGACCGCCCTTTTTACTGGTGTTAACGCTCCCGCCTTAGTGAACGCTCACCTCCATGCTTGGCCAACTGGCCGATTGGTGGAAATCCTCCAGGAGCAGAATTTTCTCAAAAAAGCCAGAGAAGAAGGGTTCAAAGTAACCTTCGCCAATGCTTATACCCCGCTGTACTTTGAGTTAGTGGAGAGCGGGAAAAGGCCTCACTCTGCCACAAGCTGGCTAACCATATCGGCCGGGATACCTTTCCGCACCCTGCAGGACCTCAAAGAGGGCAAGGCAGTCTACTGGGATATAGTCCACGAATACTTGGTTAATTACCTGAAAATCCCCGGCATAACCAAGATTGAACCAGAGGAGGCTGGGCGCAACTTGGCCCGTCTGGCCCAGGAGCACGATTTAGTGTTATTTGAGACATTCCTATTGGACCTTGCAGGCCACAGGAAACTGCCTTGGAGTGTGGAGGAAACTTTGGACCTCTTTGACCGCTTCCTTTCCGGGGTATTGGAAGCCCCTTCTTTTACCTTGGTGCTCTCCAGCGACCACGGGAATGTAGAGGACGATTCGGTCAAGGTTCACACTGCAAACCCTGTTCCCCTCTTGGCGGTTGGGCCTTTAGCCTCACTCTTTTCTCGCTGCCAGGCTATAACCGATGTAGCGGAAGCAATCCTTGAAGCGCTGAGAACCTCTAACGGCCGAGGATAACGCCGCTTTCCCCTGCTCCGTGGCCTTTCAAAGAAGGGCCTTCTTCCTCTTCTGGCTCCTCCAAGAGCTGGAGGAGCTTCTCCACATCTTCAGGGAAAAGGCCGTAGCGGTTTTTAAGGTCCAGCAATTCTTGAGCTATGTCTTTCACCAAATATTTCCTCAATTCCCTGGCATCTTTGAAGACTTTCCACTCAGCCTTACTCACCCTCAAGAAATACTGTGCGGAAGGGCTGTATCTAACGTCCTTGCGGTAAGCCAGGGTAGGCTTTCCCAAGCGGCGGGCGAGCTCCCACTCCAGGCCGATGGGGGCCGAAGCATCCTGCCCGAGGATGATGAGGTAAAGGTCTGCTCTCTCAACCGCTTTCGTTATGGATTCCAATGACTCCCCGCCGTGAACCGTGTGGCGTATTTCCCACCCCCTGGATATTGGCAACTCCGCCACCACTTGCCCGACTATTTCCCTTTCCGCTTCCAGTTCGCGGCTGGAGCTAACGAAAAGGCAAATCTTCCTACCCATGGCCCCTCACCCATTATGAACTTTTAGCACAAGCTGGAAACAGGTGTCAAATATCAAGGGGATTGAGGTGAGAACCGTCCTGGTGTAGTCAAACTTGCAGCGATTGGAGCACAAAGCCTTGCAAATTTCTTCAGGCGAACCCCTTTGAGCAGGCTCTCTGGGCTAAGCCTTCAGGGCATGCTGCTTAGCGTCTTCATCTCCTTTTCCAAGAGCAGTGGAGGGGCGGGCCTATCCCAGAGTGTAGGGAATACCCCCAATGGTTCAAAATAAGGGGGGTAAGCTGCAAACTCCTGAAACTCGCCCACGAGTGAAGCCCTAACTTTTGGCAAGCCTTTAGGCCCAATGAGGCGGGAAAAAGGGCTTAAGGAGCGAGGCCCCATGATAGGGGGCGAGTTCGCCTGCCTCGGCAGACTCGCCCCCGGCTTGGACCTAAAAACATCGGTGGACCCGAAGCCCACAATTTACTTCATTTGCAGGAGCATGTGCCTACCAGTGTCCACCAGCAAGAGACAGTGCAACATCCTGTTGGGCAATAATCGGGATGGTTACAACAACGTTGACACCAGTACTCCCAGTACAAACGGTTGATGCAGTCACAGAACCCATACCACTTCTCGTCCCAGCAATAATTATTTGGTTGCGGTGGAACAGCTAAGGTGGGAAATTCTTCTATCCTGACGTTCTCCCAGAAGTACTCAAGAGGGGCAGGTTGGGGAGCGGCATTTGGCGAATTGGAAGGGTAGTATACTTCTTTTATTTCAAACTTTTTGAGGGAGCCTTGGCCTTGGGCCCAAGCAGTTTGCATTGAAATGCCTACAAATGCTACCCCAATCGTTAAGATGACAATCAGAAAAGCAATGGTTTTCTTGTTACTCCTAAGCATTTTAATCACCTCCTTTCCTGTGGTTTCATAGATTTAGCAATTTTGAGCATTTCTTCAACTGAGAGGTTGGAAAGCATTTCAACCTTTATCTCACCCACATACCAAGTAAGCTGTTTGCCGTTTACATAACTGTAAACAGGCAAAAAGAGGCCGTGGCCTTCCATTTTAAAGTCGGGGATTGGCTTAAATTTACCTTGCAAGCCAGTTTTCAATGTGGCTGGCAACTCATTGATGCTCACTTTTTGCCCGCTGGGAAGTGGCTTATAGGCAGAAGCCTTAAGTTGAACGATCTCTACGAACCAATCTTTACCCCCATATACTTGCCGGAATGCCTTTGCTCCTCTGACCCCACCTTCCACGGTGTAAATTAGACCAGACGGCAAATAAGTTGGGTAAAGGGGGTTAAAATCTAATTCGGAGGAAGGCAGAATTATTTTAAATTTAGGAGAACCAGCTGGGGCTTTAAGATGCAGCCATTGGGCTATTATTCCCTCGGCCTGCACTTTAATGGAGGGAATAAAAACTAAAGCTCCTACAATGACGAGCAAAACACCAATCGCAGCTAAAATCCCCCCTTGTTTCAAAGCCAACTTTCCCTGCGGCAATAAAGCTTGCTTAGCCCGTGCTAAAGTCACTATTAAGCGTTGGAAGAGGGAAAGGCGCAATGCTTCGCTTAGATTTGCCTCTAACCGGCTCCAAGCTTGGGGGGAAGGGCTTAAGTTGGAAGCTTGGACTTGAAAATGTTGGGAAATGCGCTCCCGCACTCTGGATAAAATAGCCAATTCCTGGCGGCAGGCTTCGCATTCAGCCAAATGCGCCTGGATTAGTGCACGGTCTGATGAGTCAACTTCTTCATCCAAATAAGCTAAAAGCAGCTCTTTTACCTTATCGCATCTCATCTTAGCACCCCCCTTGTTTCTAATTCCCTACGCAGGGCTTTAAGGGCAAGGTTAAGCCGCGATTTAACTGTACCAACAGGAATGTTTAAAGCCTGAGCAATCTCGGCATATGGAAGCTCCAAATAGTATCGCATTATTACCACTGCCCGTAATTTCTTATCCAGCCGCTGCAATGCTTGGTGAATTGCTCTCTCCTCTTCCTCCAATTCCAATTGGCCTTGAGGTGAGGAATTCTTATCTATCAACAAAGGTGAAGCTTTTTCCAAACTAAGGGCAGAGAAATTTCGTTTGCGCCTTTGGCTTAAGCAATAATTCATTGTGATGCGTGAGACCCAAGTTGTAAAAGCCGCCTTTTGGGAATCAAAATTGGGCAATGCTTTGTAGAGGCGAAGGAAAACCTCCTGGAGCGCATCTTCGGCCTCTTCAGCATCTCCCAACATGAAATAAGCAATTTTGTAAACCATGTCCTTATATTGCTGGAAAAGCATTGCAAATGCCTCTTTATCCCCAGCCTGGCAACGCTCTATAAGGTCCATGCCTTTTGCCTTAGAATGTGCTTCCCAAATATTATACGCACCTTACCCCCTAAAAGTTCACCCTTCTCAAGCCACTTAAGTTTGCCATGCCGCTGGATTTCCGTTAAAATTTGGAGGGCTAAAGCTTTTCCTTAGGGAAGGGTCATGGAAAAGAACGAAAAACTGGGCAGGGTAGAGATAACCCCTAAAGCCTTGATTGAACTAATAGCCATCACAGCCCTGGAATGCTATGGCATTGTCGGCCTTGCTAAGAAAAGCATTTGGCCAGGAAGTTACCCTTACGGTGTTGAAATAAATTGGGCAGGGCCTGAGCTCATCGTTAACCTCTACGTAATCATGGAGTACGGGGTCCGCATAACCGAGGTTGCTCATAACTTGATGGAAAGGGTAAAATACGTAGTGGAGAAAAACCTCGGAATCCCAGTCGCTCAAGTCAATGTTTACGTGCAAGACCTTAGGATAAACACCTAAAGGTTAGGGGGAAAGAGTGGAGAATTTGGCTTGGGATGGCATAACGCTCAAAAATCTCTTCAAATCCGCCACTGCTTGGCTTGAACGAAATGCCAATTTCATAAACGCTCTCAACGTTTATCCTGTGCCTGATGGCGATACCGGAACCAACATGCTCCTTACTATGCAGGCTAGCGTCAAGGAAATTGAAGGGGTAAAGGAAAACTCTGCCTGGATTGTGGCCCAAAAAGCAGCCTATGGCGCTTTGATGGGAGCCAGGGGCAACTCTGGCGTTATCCTATCCCAGATATGGAGGGGGTTTGCCAAGGCTCTGGACAAAAAGGATGTGATAAAGGTCCAAGACTTGGCCGATGCTCTGGCCGAAGCTGCCTCCACCGCTTACAAAGGAGTTATAAAGCCAGTAGAAGGCACTATCCTCACCGTCATAAGGGAGATGGCCGAAGCCATCCAAGCTATCCGAGACCAAACCGATGACCTCGTGGTAGCTCTTGAGCATGTAGTAGAAGCAGCCAGGATTGCCGTTGCCAAAACCCCTTCCCTTCTTCCCATCCTCAAAGAAGCAGGGGTGGTGGATGCAGGAGGGCAAGGGCTTCTGGTCATAATGGAAGGGTTCCTAAAACACTTGCGAGGTGAAAAATTGGAAGAAAAAATTACCATTGAGGAAGCAGCTGTAAGGACCGAGGCCCTGGCAGGAGAATACGGCAACGAAGGCCAGGTCATAATACAA
>CAZPWR010000040.1:0-2916 GCA_964590555.1 uncultured Anaerolineae bacterium
GCTGGTAGGGAAGCACTGCTACGAAATCTGGCACGGAAGGCTTTCGCCGTGCCCCAATTGCCCGGTATTGGAAGCCATCCGCACCGATTCCTTCCAGCAAGGCGAGGTAACTTCTCCCGATGGCCGGGTCTGGTTCATAAGGGCAAGGCCTTTGAAGGATGAAAGCGGTAAGGTAATAGGAGCAGTGGAGACTACCACCGAAATAACTCAGCAGCGCCGAGCTGAGGAAGAGCAAAAAGCTTTAACCGAAATATTCCAAGCCCTCAATGCTCTGGAAGTAAAAGAAGCTTTCCCAACCTTGGCTGAAAACCTCTCCCGGCTTTTAGGATGTCAAAGGATTGTGCTCTTGCTTTTTGACAAAGAAACTATGACCTTGCGCATAATAAACCTTAAGTCTGAACCACCAGTGCCTGAGCTCCCTGATGGCACTACTTTTACTCCCCAGGACACTGCAGTCATGAAGGCACTTTTGGCCGGGGAGATAAATTGCACAACAAACTTGGAAGAATTTTCCTTTTACCCAGCGGAGAGAGCCGTCGCGCGAGCAGGCTACCGTTCCAGGATTGTCTTCCCGCTGCGCTTTGGTGGGGAGCTTATAGGAGCTTTGGCTTTACTCAGCATTTATCCAGAACCTTTCTGGGAAGGAAAAATCGCTTTCCTCCGCCAAGTTAGTGATGCCCTGAGCATAGCATTGGCCAGAGACCGCTTCCTTCAAACCGAAAGAGAAGAGCGGCATCTGGTTCAGACCTTAGCGGAAACAGTTGCCTTAATCCTAAAAGCTCAATCCACTGAAGAACTTCTGGACCTAATACTGGAAAAAGTGGAGCAAATTGTTCCAGGCGATGCCTTTAACTTAATGCTCATCGTAGGGGATTATGCCCAGGTAGTCACCCACAAAGGTTACGATAAATGGGGGGTGGAGGACAAAATCTCCTGGCTTTATTTTTACCTTGCAGATTACCAAACCCTTCGTGAAGTCTACGAAAGCGGGGAACCCTTGCTTATCCCCGATACCTCAGCTGTGCCGTGGTGGGTACAGATACCGGGCTTTGAATGGCTTAAATCCTACATGTGTGCCCCCTTAAAAATTGAGGGCAAAGTTGTAGGTTTCCTTAATGTGGATGGAGCCCGCCCTCACCAGTTCTCCCTTCAGGATTTGCGCCGTCTCCAAGTCTTCGCCGATTATGTTTCCCTGGCCTTAGAGAAAGCCAGGATGATAGCCGACCTTAAGGATTACTCTGAGCAATTGGAAAGGCTTGTTAGCGAAAGGACGGCCCAGCTTCAAGCCCGCCAGGCCTGGCTTGATGCCATTTTCAAAGGTTCGTCTGATGGCTATGCTTTGCTCAATCCCCAAGGAGATGTTCTGGAAATGAATCCAATGGCTTGGGCTTGGCTCAAACAAATTGCCTCGCCAGAGGAAGCCAAGTCGGTCCAGGAAACCTTGAAGGAAATGGCCAGTAACCCCGAAGCTTTCTCCGAAGCTATCAAGGAGATGGGCGGGAAAACGTTCCACTTAAAAACGGTTTCCCTGGAGCCTTACTACAGTGGTTCCCTGGCTATACTTCACGATATAACGCAGCTCAAACTTCTGGATAAAGCGAAGTCCAAGCTCTTGACTGATATCTCCCATGAACTTCGCTCTCCTATGGCAACCATAAAGCTTTATGCGGAATTGCTGCGCTTATCCCCTCCGGATCCGGAAAAGATTCGGCCTTACCTTAACCAAATCCTGGAGTCAATAGACCACATGGCCAAGTTGATAGACGATATAACAGAAGTGGTCAGGCTGGAAACTGGCAGGGTAGAGCTAAGCTTCAGCTTTGTGGAATTGAACCAATTTGTGAGGAAAGCTTACGATAGGTACCGTCAAGAGGCAAGTAAATACCAACATCAATTGGAAATCCTTCTCTCCCCTGACAATCCCGCCGTGATGGCCGACCCCCGCCGGCTCCAGCAAATCCTTGACAACCTTGTGGATAACGCCATCCGTTACACACCAGCAGGTGAGCGAATAACCATCTCGGTGAGAATTGAAGAGGAAGAAGGCCGCTTGTGGGGGGTTATTGAGGTAGCCGACAATGGCATAGGGATACCTGAAGAGGAGCTCCCCCACATTTTTGAGAGGTTCTTCCGCGGAGAAAAAGCACGTTCGGAGCAAATACCGGGCACTGGCCTTGGTCTGGCCATAGTTAAAGAGCTGGTTGAACTTCACAATGGCAAGATAAAGGTCAGAAGCAGAGTGGGAGAGGGGAGTGTATTCACCGTCATGCTTCCCCTTTCGGGAATGCCTCCGCGGAACCCTTAATTTTTGCGAGAACGAGGGTTAACCATGCCGACGGTAGATATTTCTGAGCACCTTTGCATCCATTATGAAGAGATAAACCCACAAGGTTTCCCGCCAGTCCTCCTTCTTCATGGCCTTGGCTCTGCCGGAGCGGACTGGTTCTTCCAGTTTGAAGCCCTGTCCAAGGCCGGATTCCGCATCCTGGCCCCAGATTTGAGGGGATTTGGCCGGTCCAGCGCCCCGCCAAAAGTCACGGTAAAAGATATGGCCAATGACATGGCCGTTTTCCTTAGTAAAACCAACGCCTCTCCGGCTCACGTAGTCGGGATATCCATGGGGGGAGCAGTAGCCTTGCAATTCGCTCTGGACCATTCGGAAATGGTCAGGAAATTGGTCCTGGTTAATACTTTTGCCCGGCTGAGACCCCAAAGTTTAGGGGAAATCCTCTATTTAGCCACAAGGCTACTTTTAACTTCCCTCATGGGGCCGGAAAAGCAAGCGGAGATGGTGGCCAAGCGTGTTTTCCCTCATCCCAACCAGGAAAGCCTCCGCAATAACCTAAGGCAGCGCATCCTCCACACTAACCCTTGTTCATACCGTTCGGCATTGCAATCCCTCCAAAAGTTTGATGT
>CAZPWR010000041.1:0-1989 GCA_964590555.1 uncultured Anaerolineae bacterium
CGCAGTCATCGTAGCCAGGAGGGAGTGCGCTCTCCTTCCCGAAGCGCGCAAGACCTACAAGCCCCTCAGGGTTGACCCTGAAAAATGCAACGGTTGTGGCCTTTGCTTCAGGGCTGGCTGTCCCGCTACCCTCAGGAGCGAGGAGATTGACCCCAAAACCAAGAGGCCAAAGATGAAGATAGACCCACTCCTTTGCACTGGCTGTGAGGTGTGTGCCCAAATCTGCCCCAGGGGAGCAATACTCTTCAGGGCCCAGTTGGACTAAATGGAAGCCAAAGCCTCGGCTCCAGGTAAGGTAATACTTTTCGGGGAGCACGCCGTAGTCTACGGCCGGCCGGCCATAGCTGTGCCCGTGAAGGGGGTAAGAGCCTGGGCCAAGGTTGAGGATTCCCCTGGGCAAATACTCATCCGGGCGCTTGACATCGGGAAAGAATTCTCCCTATCGGAAGCTTCGCCTGATGACCCCCTCCGCCTTGCTGTGGAGCTAACGCTGAACTTCCTCAAGCCTCCAAAGGTAACCGGCTTCACCATCACCATCACTTCCGAAATACCGATAGCACGAGGCCTGGGCAGCGGTGCGGCGGTCTCCACAGCCATAGTGAGGGCCATAGCCTCCTATTTCGGTCGGGAGCTTGCCCCCGATGAGGTCTCGGCCATAGTCTATGAGGTGGAAAAGATTTACCACGGCACACCAAGTGGCATAGACAACACCGTAATCGCTTACGAGAGCCCGGTATTTTTCATAAAAAACCAAAAGCCTGTCCCTTTCAAGACCCAAAAGCCCTTTAACATCGTCATAGGCGATACGGGCATTTCAAGCTCCACTAAAGAGGTGGTGCTTTGGGTTAGGAAGAGATGGGAGGAAAACAAGGTCTGGCACGAAAAGCTCTTTGACCGGATAGGGGAAATAGCGCTCTCAGGGCGCAAGGCAGCCGAGGAAGGAGACCTCAGAAGGATGGGCGAGCTCATGGACGAAAACCATGAGCTCCTTGTAGAGCTTGGAGTTTCTTGCCCAGAGCTTGACCGTCTGGTAGAAGCGGCCAGGAAGGCCGGCGCTTTGGGGGCCAAACTCTCAGGGGCAGGCTGGGGCGGAAACATGATTGCTCTGGCAGAAGAGGGAAAAATCGCTCAGGTTTCCGAAGCCCTGAAAGAAGCAGGGGCCGTAGCTATATTGGCAAGCGTGGTCTAAATCAGAGAAAGGAGGGCAGGATGTTCTCAACGTTCTCAATCGTGGCCTTTGACTCTAAAAACGGCGACTTGGGAGTGGCCGTTCAATCCAAATTCTTAGCCGCCGGAGCTGTAGTCCCTTGGGCCAAAGCTGGCGTTGGTGCTATCGCCACCCAATCCTGGGCCAACACATCCTACGGCCCCAAAGGCCTTGAACTTTTAAGCCTGGGCCTATCTGCTCCCGAAGTAGTAGAAATCCTCATCGCTGAAGATGAAGGCCGTGACCTCCGCCAAGTGGGCATAGTAGATGCTAAAGGGAGGGCTGCTGCCTACACCGGCAAGGGATGCTTTGAATGGGCTGGCCACGTGATCGGCCCTGGATACGCTTGCCAGGGCAACATCTTAGCTGGCCCCAGGGTGGTGGAAGCGATGGCTGAAGCCTTTGAGAGGAACGAAGGAGAACTGGCCCACAGGCTCGTAGCTGCCTTAGAGGCCGGCCAGGCCGCTGGTGGAGATAGGCGAGGCCAACAATCGGCCGCTTTGCTGGTGGTTAGGGAAAAAGGAGGGTACGGCGGCTTCAACGACCGCTACGTAGACCTCAGGGTTGATGACCATCCGGAACCCATAAAGGAGCTAAAGAGGCTGCTGAGCCTATACGAGCTTTATTTCTTCAAGCCCAGGCCTGAGGACTTGGTGGAGATAAAGGGGGAAATAGCCCTGGAAATCCAGCGCATCCTCCTGAAGCCCGGGGACTACAAGGGTCCGCTTTCAGGCCTCTACGATGAAGCTACAAAAGAGGCCTTTAAGAACCTATGCCTGAGG
>CAZPWR010000042.1:0-8285 GCA_964590555.1 uncultured Anaerolineae bacterium
GAGCCGAATCCTGGCCGACCCTTCCGCCCAATTCGCCATCAGGGGAGCCCTACGGATAAAGGAGGGCTGCGGCGAGGGCAAAGTCCCCCTCATCACCGTTGGACCCGAAAGGGCCAGGGAAGCCCTCCTCACCGGCTTAGCCATGGGCGCCGATGAAGCCATCCACATAAATGACCTCGCTTTGGAAGGGCTTGACGCCTTCGCCACTGCCAGGGTCCTGGCCGCAGCCATCAAGAAAATGCCCTATGACCTCATCTTGTGCGGTAAGCAGGCCGTGGACCAGGACAATGCTCAGATAGGAATAGCCTTGGCAGAGCTTTTGGACCTCCCCCACGTTTCGGTAGTAACAAAGCTGGAAATTGCTGAAGACAAGAAGACCGCCAAGGCCGAGAGGGAGGTAGAAGGCGGTAAGGAAGTGGTGGAAACGACTTTGCCTGCGGTCATCACCGCCCAGAAGGGCTTGAACGAGCCCCGCTACCCCTCCTTCAAGGGCATAAGGATGGCCCGCCAGAAGCCTTATACCATCTGGACCCTGGCCGACCTTGGCCTAAAGCCGGAAGATGTTGCTCCTCAGACCGAAGTGGTGGTGATAAATCCGCCACCGGAGCGCAAAGCTGGCCGGATAATCCAAGGCGACCCCGAAACCGCCGTTAAAGAGCTGGTCCGGCTTCTCAGGGAAGAGGCAAAAGTCATATAAGCTGGGAGGTGAGAGATGGCGAAGCATTTCTTGGTTGTAGCTGAACAATCCGAGGGAGCACTGAGGAAAGTCTCTTTTGAGATGTTAGGGGAAGCCCGCAGGCTGGCCGGCAACGAAGGCAAAGTAGAGGCAGCCCTCCTTGGCTCCGGAGTTGAATCCCTGGCCGAGCAATTGGCCTGGCACGGCGCCGATAAGGTCTACGTAGCCGATGATGCGGCCCTTCAGCTCTACACTGCCGAAGCCTATACAGCAGTCCTGGCTGACCTTATAAAGAAAATCCAGCCCGATGTCGTCTTCATTGGTGCCACTACCAACGGCAAAGACCTGGCCCCTCGGCTTGCCACACGCTTGGGGGTTGGACTGGCCTCGGACTGCACCGGCTTCAGCGTTGACGGAGATGGCAGGCTCCTCATCACTAGGCCAATCTATGCTGGCAGAGCAATTGAGACCATAAAGCTCAAGAGCACACCACAAATGGCAACCCTCAGGCCGAACGTCTTCCCTCCCCTTGAGCCTGATACTTCCCGCAAGGCTGAAGTTGAGAAAGTGCCGGTCAACGTAGGGCAAATCAGGGCCAAAGTTGTTGGCTTCTTGAAGAAAGAGGGGGAAGAGATAGAACTTACCGAAGCTGACATCATCGTCTCCGGTGGCCGAGGGCTTGGTGGGCCGGAAGGATTTGAAGTCCTGCGTGAGCTGGCTAAGGTATTGAAAGCTGCTGTTGGGGCCTCCAGGGCAGCAGTAGATGCCGGCTGGATTGACCACTCCCATCAAGTAGGTCAGACCGGGAAGACCGTCAACCCCAAGCTTTACATTGCCTGTGGGATATCCGGTGCTGCCCAGCACCTGGCCGGGATGCGCACCTCCAAGGTAATAGTGGCCATAAACAAAGACCCCGAAGCTCCCATCTTCAAAGTAGCCGATTACGGCATAGTTGGTGACCTCTACAAGATAGTGCCCATTTTGACCAAAGAACTGCAAGAAGTCCTGCGTGGCTAATTATTTTGTAGGAGGGAAGGGGTAAATCCCATGCCCGGGGAGCATGGGGTTGCCCCTTCTCCCTTTGGAGAAAGCGCCATGGATGTGAAACAGGCTATACACACAAGGAGAGCATATCGTTCGTTAGAGCCTGTGGAAATAACGGACGAACTTATCAGGGATTTGGCTGAGAGCGCTCAATTGGCCCCTTCCTGCTTCAACAATCAACCGTGGAGATTTGTCTTCGTCCGTGATCCCCAGGTGTTGAAGAAACTGCACGGTGCTATGTCTAAAGGCAACGAGTGGGTTCAGGCTGCGTCCTTAATCATCGCCGTGTTCAGCCGCGAGGACTTGGATTGTCGCATCAAGGGTCGGAATTACTACCTCTTTGACACCGGAATGGCCACGGCTTTCATCGTACTGAGGGCCACGGAGCTTGGCTTAGTAGCCCACCCGATAGCCGGATATAACGAGGATGCGGTCAAGGAAATCTTGGGCATTCCCAAAGACATGCAAGTGATTACTTTGATAATCGTGGGCAAACATTCCGAAACAATCAGCCCTCTGCTCACCGAGAAGCAAGTGGAGGCGGAGAAAAAGAGGCCGGAGAGGTTGCCACTGGAGAAGTTCGTCTACGTGAACGGCTTCTCGGATAGTTAGTCTGAGAAACTGGTAAATGCACGCTTGAGTTTTGCAGCGCATTGACAATCTTTTCACCCTTCTGCCGAGCCCTTTGGGCCCCGAGGCCTTGGACCGGTGGGGTCTCCCTGCCCGAAGGGCGCTCGCACTTAGGCAAAATGGCCGGAGGAAGCGAAGCAATCTCCTCCCAGGCTTAGTAGCGTGCTTAGGGTGCTTCTAACCCCCCAAAGGGCAGAGCCATCCGAAAGATTTGCCAATCTTTGCGAAAATGGGATAAAATGAAAGCAAATACCAAATTAAGGAGGGCAAAGATGGCTAAAGCAGTGGTTGCTTGGAGCACTGCTGCTAACGCCGAGGAAGCTGTAGCCCAGGCCTTTGATAAAGCCTTGGGCGAACTGGCAACGAAGCCCTCCCTCGCTATCCTCTTCTCAACCGTGGATTATGACCCCGCTAAAGTGATAAAATCTGCCCGTGAGAGGATAGGGAGGACTCCTCTTTGGGGGGGAACCACGTTTACGGGCATTTTGACCCCTGACGGTTTCATTTCCAGCCCTAACGGTGCCTTGGGGGTAATGTTCATCTCAGGAATTGAGGCCGGAGCAGGTTGGGCCCCAGCGGGGAGGAACCCCCGCAAGAATGCCCTGAAAGCGCTCAAAAAAGCCACCGCTAAGCTCCCCTCCCCTAAAGCCTTCCTCATGCCCGCTTCCCCAGGCATTGAGGAAAGGGTAATAGAAGCCATAGCCGAAACCTATCCCGCTGTCCCCGTCGTAGGAGGGAGTGCTGCTGATAACACCATTGAAGGCAAATGGCAAGTATTCGGCTACAGCAAAATCTACCCCAAAGGGGTGAACGTAGCCGCTCTCTCCTACGCGGGCAAAATAGGGGTAGCCTTTGGCGGTGGTTATTCCTCAACTGATAAATCAGCCAAGGTCACCAAAGCCAAAGGTCGAACTATCTACGAACTTGATGGCCGGCCAGCCTTGGAGGTCTACAAGGAATGGACTGGGAAGAGCCAAGAGGAAGTGGCGGGGATGAACCTGCTTGGGGCAAGCCTCCTGGCACCGTTTGGCATTGAAGAAGCTGGCTTCTACAGGATCGTGCACCTGGCTTCCGGCAACCCCGATGGCTCAATCGGGGTTTTCGCCGAGATACCCGAAGGCACTGAAGTCCGCCTTATGCAAACAAGCGTGGACAAACTAATCCAAGATGTCGGTGACATAGCCAGGGAAGCCCGGAAAGACATGGCCAAAGTTGAAGCCCTTATCCTGAGCCACTGCGCCGGAAGGAAAGTAGCCATAGGCGACCGCATAGGAGAGGTTGTCCCCAAGATTAAAGAGGCCATAGGCGATGCTCCGTTCATCGGGTTCTTCTCCTTCGGCGAGCAAGGGTGTCTTCCCAACCAGGCCAACCGCCACTGCAACCTCATGCTTTCAGCTTTGGCCATAGGGGAGTAAACAGCTGCGAAGGGGGCGGGGTCTTCCTCCCGCCCCCTTATCTTTACCTAAGGCAAGGCCGATGAATTTATGTCCATTTTCACGCTGGTTGTGTATAGCGTTAGGGTTAATCATCGCCATTTTGCTTTTAAGCGAAGCCTCAGCAAGCATAAGGTTGCTCCTGCTTTTCCCTGGGAATGCCGTAGATTTTGCCCAGCATTACTTCCTCGGTTGGTTTGTGAACCACGGAGGTAGCTTCACTGACCACGAATGGCCAAAGAAAGTGGGAGTGGTCTGGCAACCTTGGGCGTATGAAACCATCCAATACTTGCCTTACCAAGCATTGCTTCTGCCTCTGATGCGCCTTTTGGCCAAGCTCCCTTTGGAGTTAGCCTTAGGGCTTTGGCTTGTGCTGGCCTTAGGCCTTTGGGTTTTAGCCATAAAGCTTGCTGCTCAAGTGATTCCGTTACCGGCTGGGCGCATAGCTCTCCTCTTGGCTTTGTGGCCTATAATCTGGAACCTCTTCCTTCTTGGCAATGTGGACATTTTCCTCGGAGCGTTAGTGGCTATAGCCCTAACAATGCTGGCCAAGAAGCGAGAGCTGGTTGGGGGTTTCTTATTCGGTATAGTCTCAGCCTTCAAACAGCCTTTCATTTTAGGGGTTATCCCTTGGCTTCGCCGCAGCCCTTGGCCTGTGCTTTCCGGCATTGGGCTTGGTTGGGTCTTGGCTGGAATTTGGGCTTTGCTTGCGGTAGGAATTGATGGGATTCAATTCGTGATTTCAAACCTCCGCACTTATGTCAGCAATACAGCCCATTTCCACCTGCCACTTAATGGGTCCTTTTCGGGCCTATGGTCGTCCCTGGTGGGTAAAGAGATGGTTGTGAACTTCTGGAATGCAGGGCCTTTGTTCTACCGTGGCCTTTTCCCTGGGTTACTCCCGGTTGGCCTAATGGCTACGCTTTCTTCGGCAGCTTTGGGAGGATTTGGGCTTTGGCTTACCCGAAAGGCCAACGAGCCCCTAATTGAGGTTGGGTTCTGGCTGACGGCAGCCGCTCTTATCTCCTTCGTCTCTTGGAGCAATTACCATCTCTACAATGCTGTGCCACTCCTTTACCTCCTGGGAACTCTGAAGGAGCGTAGTCAGAAGGTTCGCACCCTGTTTTGGTTCGTCTTCCCCTTTTTCATCCCTGCCCATGGGTGGGAAAGCTTAACTTTTTTAGCCAAACCATGGCTGGTAAGCCCTTTCGCCCTGTCAACGACGCGGTTGGCTTTAGCCATGCTTTTCCTTTATTCTGCAATTTAAGGAGGAGAAATGGCTCTGGTAAAGGTCTACGAAGCAAGCGTTCCAGAAGTGGCAAAAGTCATATCCCAAATCTTTGATGACTTTGGCTTGGCAGTGGAAGGCAAAAGCGTGCTCATAAAGCCAAACATAGTAGCTGGTCTGCCCCCTGAATATGGTGCTACAACGCACCCGGCGGTGGTTTCAGCTTTGGTTCAAGAATGCCTCAAGCGAGGCGCAGCCAAAGTTATGGTAGGGGATAACCCCGGCGGAGTGGAAAAAGATTCCAAAGCTACTGCCCAAAAAGCGGGCTTGGTTGAAGCAAGCCATGGCTGCTTCGTAAGGCTTTCGGAAAAGGTCACTGAGGTCTTCCTGCCTTCCCCAGGGGTAAAAGCCCCTATATCCAAGGCTGTTTTAGAGGCCGATGTCCTCATTGACGTCCCGGTCATGAAAACGCACGTTTTCACCACTATTACCGGGGCGGTCAAGAACCTCTATGGCTACGTAGCGGGGACAGCCAAGGCTCGCCTTCACATGGCCGCTCCTACCCGCCGGCGGTTTGCTGCCCTTTTAGCCGACCTTTACGCCCTCCGTCCTCCGGATTTTGTGGTGATGGACGCCTTAAGGGTGATGGAAGGCAATGGCCCTACGCATGGCCAAGTCAGACCCTTGGGCAAAATCTTAGCTGGGAAAGATGGTGCAGCCGTGGACGCAGTGGCTTGCCAGATGATGGGTGTTGACCCAACAAGAGTCCACCATCTGGTAGAGGTTGCCTCCAGAGGACTCGGCCAGATTGAGGGGATAGACATTGAAGGAAGCTTTTCGGTAATCCCTGATTTTAAGCTTCCCACAACCTTCGCTGCTTCTCCTGAGGAACAAGCGATGCTCCTAATGGCTATAGGGCAAGCCCGGCCGGTCTTACGGGAAGAGTTATGCCTTCAGTGCGGGGATTGCGCTGTCAATTGCCCAGCCCAGGCCATATCCCTTAACCCTTACCCCGTCGTTGACGAGGAGCGATGCATAACCTGCTACTGTTGTGTAGAACTTTGCCCTGAAGGGGCATGGGAAGTGCCTTCGGGAATACAGGAGAAATTTGACCGCATTTTCCGGTAGAGGCTTTGCAATGGAAGTGCTCTTGGAGGAAGACAAGCACTGGTGGTTTGCCAGCCGAACCAGAGCCATATTTGCGGTGCTTGACCCAGTGATTGAGAAAAAAGATGGGCTTGTGCTGGATGTGGGAAGCGGAGCGGGGAACATGTTCCACCACTTAGCCCGCTACGGCCGAGTGATAGGAGTTGATAACAACCTAAAGCCCCTTTTAGTCGCCAAGGAAAGGGGTTACTCCGTTCCACTGGGCCGGGCTGAGGCTCTCCCTTTCCCCTCCGCAACCTTTCACCTCATCGCTTTGCTGGATGTTCTGGAGCATTGCGATGATGACTTGCTGGTCCTTGAGGAGTGCTATAGGGTGTGCACCCCTGGCGGGTTCATAATCATAACCGCTCCCGCCTTCCAGTGGCTTTGGAGCTACAACGATGAGCTTAACCGCCACCGGCGCCGCTACAGTGCTGGAACTTTGAGGGAGCTTCTCCAAAAGGCGGGCTTCAGTGTCCTTAAAATCACCTACAACAACTTCTTCATCTTCCCCTTAGCTGCGCCTTTAATCCTCGTAAGGGAAAAACTGGGCCTCCGGCCAAAGCTGGCCTCGCCTCACTTTGACGAAGAAGCATACCAAGTGGAAATGGAGCCGGCTCCGCCCTTGCTCAACGCAATTTTATCCCGCATCGGGGAATTAGAGGCTTGGCTGATTAAGCTTTTTAACTTGCCCTTTGGAACTTCCATCATTGCTTTAGCCCGTAAGCTTTGAGTTTGGCAATTAAAATTTCCAAGCTCTCTCGGCCATTAACTCTTATGCGTTTGAGGGCAAAGAGGCTATCGGACGACTGAACGATGCCTGGTTCAGTCGTTACAGCGCCCCAGAAGTGGGCAGATTTTAGCACCTTTATAACCTCATCATCGTAGAACCCAAAGGGGTAGGAAAAGAACCTGGGCTCAATCCCGTGCGCTTCCAAGGTCTGCCTGGAACCCAAGATTTGCCAGACCAAGTAATCCAAGGGCTTGCCCTTCAAAGGTGAGTGGTTGCGGCTATGCGAACCGATCTCCATACCCGCCCTGGCCATCTCCTCAATTTGCTCCCAGGTCATGTAGCCCGGCCTTCTTTCGTCAATGAAGTCGGTAATCACGAAGAAAGTGGCCACAAAGCCGTATTTCTGGAGCAAGGGGAAAGCGTTCCGGTAATTGTCTTCGTAACCGTCGTCAAAAGTGATGATTAAAGGCTTGGGAGGCAAAGGCTTCCCAATCGTCAAGTGGTAGATGAGGTCCCTGAGGGTGACAGTAGTGTAGCCCTTGGACTTGAAATACCTCAAGTGCTCCTCAAACTGCTGAGGTGAAAGGCTTATTTCCTGGCGGACCAGGTTCGCTCCAGGGGGTGGTGGGGAAATGTAATGGTAAAGCAAGATTGGCACTATTGCTTCCCTCCGGATTCCGTCAGGAGTAGGGGCTGGAGTTGGGGTAGGGGTGAACGTAGGGGTCGGGGTTGGAGAAGGGGTTGGAGTCAGAGTGGGGGTCGGAGTAGGAGTAAACGTAGAAGTTGGGGAAGGGGTGGGGGTAAAAGTAGGGTGAAGGACAGAGCCCTTCCAAGAAGCCTTGTCCTGGGAAGGGGAAAAAGCTATGAGCCATAGGGTTATAAGGATAGGGAAAAGAAACGCAGGGGCAATACGCTTCAAGGTTGTTCCCCTCCGCTCGTTTTGCTTGCGAGGCAAAAAGCCATGAAAGTCTTGCTTGTAGGGACAGATGAGAAGCTCATGACCTCAATAAAGGAGCTCCTGGCTCCTAACCATTTTTCGGTAAAGCTTGCCAAAAGTTTCCCCCAGGCAGCTCCCCTTTTCTGGAATTGGAAACCCCAATTGGTGATAGTGGAATTGCCGCCTTGGGATGAAGAACCGGAGAAGTGGGAATTCATAAGGCGGTTAAGGGAAATTGCCCCGGTCAGGGTTATCTCCTTGGTAGAACATGGCAAGGTTGAGGATAGGATAAAAGCTTTGGAGCTTTTAGCCGACGACGCTGTTTTCAAATCGGCCTCCCCAAGGGAAGTGGTTGCCAGGGCCAAAGCCCTCCTGCGGCGGGCAGCGCTTGTTAATCCTTCCCCCAGAGCTGAAATTTACACCGATGGTTTCCTTTTCATTAACTTTTCCACCCGAGA
>CAZPWR010000043.1:0-1653 GCA_964590555.1 uncultured Anaerolineae bacterium
TAGCTTACTGGGCAGGGGAATTCTCCAACTCCTACACCCTGGCCAAAATGAAAATCTTGACCCAAGGCCGCTGGCTTTGGACCAGGACCATAGGCTCAACTTTAGTCGGGGAAGGGGTTGATACCCTGCTTTTCTGCTTCATAGCTTTCGCAGGAACTTTGCCTTGGCCCCTTCTGGGAAGCGTAATCCTTTCCAATTACGTGTTCAAGTGCGGGGTTGAAGCCTTCATGACCCCCGTAACCTATAGAATCGTAAACTTCTTGAAGAGAGCCGAGAGGGAAGACTATTTTGATTACGACACAGATTTTAACCCATTCAGGTTGGAAGCATGAACGAGGAACACCGCTCAGGCTTTGTTTCCATAATAGGCAAGCCAAATGTAGGGAAATCAACCCTCATGAATGCTTACCTGGGGCAGAAAGTGGCCATAGTATCCCCGAAACCACAGACAACTCGCCACAAAATCCGGGGAATCCTAACCCTGCCCAACGCCCAGATAATCTTCGTTGACACCCCAGGTATCCATAACCCTCTTCACAAGCTTGGTGAGTACATGGTTAAAACCGCAATCTCCGCAATACTGGACACGGACGTAGTAGTTTTCCTGGTGGACGTATCACAGCTGCCGGATGACGAGGACCGCCTCATAGCTCAGATTTTAAAGGAACGGTGCAAAAGTCCGGTAATCCTGGCTATGAACAAAATGGACCTTCTGACCCCGGATAAAGTCAAGCCCCATACTGAGGCTTACCTTGCCCTTGGGGAGTTTAAGGATTGGATTTTAATCTCCGCAACCACTGGCGACAATTTGGATAAACTCAGGGACATGATAATCTCTTACCTTCCTCCCGGCCCCCGCTATTACCCTGAAGACCAAATAGCTGATGTAGACGAGCGCTTCATCGCTGCTGAACTCATCCGGGAAAAAGCCCTCCACTTCCTGCACCAGGAAGTTCCTCACTCCATAGCGGTGGTAATAGACGAGTTCAAGGACCGCTCAGAGGACCTTTCCTACATAAGCGCAACGATTTTTGTGGAAAAAGAATCCCAGAAGGCCATAGTAATTGGCAAAGATGGGGCCATGCTCAAAAAGATAGGCCAGGCCGCCCGCAGAGAACTGGAAATAATCCTTGGGCGTAAGGTCTACCTTGAGCTATGGGTTAAGGTAAGAAGGCGCTGGCGGAAAGACGAGGAAGAACTGCGCCGCTTAGGCTATATAGCCCCTAAGGTATAATTAAGTGCTTCTCCTAAGTAGAGCCAAGGGGCCAGAAAATCAAGCTTGCTTGCCAAGGAAGGTCCGCTGAGTTATATCAACGCCAAGCCATACGGCCTTGAATGTTCAAACTCCCCAGTCGTTTGGTCCACTTTTATACCCAAGCCTTCAAGCGTAGAGACGCCAAGCAATGGCTCTGGGACTTCCGTTATGGCTATGTTAAATACGCCATCCCTGTCTAAAATCTTGATGTAAGCTAACGATACACCAGCTTCAACTACACGCTTGTCTGCCAGGGTAAGCTTTGTCTTGGCTATGGGCTTAATGTTTAATTCCTCAGCCAGCTTTGGAGGGATTATGGTGTAATAAGCCCCTGTATCGGCTAAGAACTCAACGCTCTTGACCACACCCCCATCAGCTGAGCCTATCAAAACATTGCC
>CAZPWR010000044.1:0-4258 GCA_964590555.1 uncultured Anaerolineae bacterium
CAATCCCGGCCCGGCGAAGGACTTCCTCGTCAATTCCCATTCCTACAACTGTTTCCCCTTGGAAATCGGGCCCCAATGAAGCCAAAGCTTCCTTGTCTCTATCCACTACTGTGACGGAATGACCTTCCCGGCTTAAGAGAAGGGCGAGGTAAGAGCCTAAGCGCCCACATCCTACAATGATTATTTTCATCTGATTCCCTCCTCCAGTATTTCTACCTTTAAGCCTTTGGCTTTCAGCCAATCAATGCCCCTCTCTATTTCCTCCTTTTGCCCTTCCAGGTCTACTTCTAACCAGGCAGAGTCTTCCCTTACTTCGGCTTTGCGGATGTTGACGATAAAGGAGAACTCCCGGATTAGGCCCCAAATGATTGGCTTATCCACGAGTTCGGAAGGATACGTGAGCTTGACCCTTGCCTTGGCCATTTTTACCCTCCGATGGGGATTTTGGAGATAATCACTTCACAATTAGCCCGCCTGAGGACTTCCCGGACCGTTCGGCCTATGCCCTCGCCGTATGAGGTTTTCTTAAGCCCTATGCCCATCACTATTTGGTCCACTGCGCTCTGCTTGGCTAAGCTGAGGATTCCTTCGGAGGCAGAGCGGTGGCGGATGAGATGTATTTCTGGCTTGAAGCCGTGTTGAAGGGCGATGAAGTTGGCTGTTTCCAGGGCCTTCCTCCCCTTCATTTCCAGCTCCGGCAAAGGGGCATCCAAAGGGACAGTGTAAGGCACTTCAATCACGTGGAGCAGGATTAACTGGGCATTCTGCCTTTCCCCGAGCCGGCAGGCCAATTCCACGGCCCTTTCGGAGTACACTCCTTCAATGATTGGAACGAGGATACGGCGGACGGCCTCTACGGAGTAGATGGCTTTGACTGCCTCGGGAGGGGCCGGCTTAGGTAGCCTCAACATCCAGACAATGGTTATCAGTAGAATGGTAATGAAGGAAAAAGCAATGGTGATTCCTAAGGGATGCCCCATGCTTCCCTCCTGACCTTACGGCTTAGCTCGCCAACTGCGCCAGCGGTTTATCCCGTAAGCAATCATGAGGCTTCCTAAAAGTAGAGGCTGCCATAGGGCGCTTAGGGATAAGCCCTTTTCGGCGACGACTAATGCGCTACGCACGATGATGGCTATTCCTAACAGTGCAATAAGGAAGCCCAGAGAAAGCCTGACCTTACTCATAGCGTTATACCCAGTCTGGTCAACTCCCATTTGAACTTTTCCAAGTTCTCCAGTTCTTCAGCTTCCTCAAAGATGCGTATCTGCTCTTTGTTCCAATCCCTGGGCAAGTTCCTGAGAACCGGCTTACCACTGCGGACACGGTACCAGACGTAGTAGATTATCCAAGCTAAAACCCACAACGGCCCCACGATCCGAGCTATGGCGTGGGTCCAAAGGACAATTATTACCATTGCGCCTGCGCCAATAACGGCCAGAATTCCAGGGATGGGCACTTCCATCCTTCTCCATTTGATGTTTAGGGGAACCCGATAAGGTCTGGGAATGTGTGGCTCCTTAATTCTCAAAGCGATCAAGGATGCAGAGGCCAAGAAGTAGGCCAGCATAGCTCCGAAGGCGTACATGTTAGCCATAGTGTCCATAGCTTTGCGTCCGCTTAGGAAAGCGAAGAGGGCTTCAACAGCAGCTATTCCGGAGAAAAGGATTATAGCTCGGAAGGGGGTGTGGAAGCGTGGATGCACGGCTGAAAGCCCTTCGCCGATGAGGCCTGCTTCGGCCATGCCGTAGGCGAGGCGGCTTGCTCCCATTATTCCGGTGTTAGCGGAGATGAGGACAATGGTGGCAGCCAAGATAGCCGCTGCTGGCCCCGCCAGGAAACCAACGAAGGGCAATTTGCTGGCCAAAAGGGCCACAGGATCGCCCTCTCGGGCCGCTATATCCTGCCAAGGAAGTATCCCCAGCGCAACCGTAGGGAAAGCCAAGGCAAACATTAGCACCACGATTATGAGAGCCAGAGAGGTACGAGGGACAACGGTGCTTGGACGTTTTGTCTCCTCCGCCGCTTGAGAAACTGATTCCAGGCCCACGTAAGAGATTACAGCTATGGAAATGGCGTAAAGGAGCTTATCCATTGTGGGGAACTGGGTGCGCCATTGGTGCAAGAACAATTCCGGATTCCAGGCAAAGGCAAAGCCGATGACCACGATGGATGTCTCCATAATCATGTCTAAGGCCCCTAATATTTCGTTGAGCAGGGAAGATTCTCGGATACCCCTTATGTTCAAGAGAGCCAAAATCAAGATGAGGAATAAAGTTTCGGCCAACCAGATGAGGTTAACATTGTGGAAGGGGCCAATGGTCACGCCGAATTCGCGCACCTGAGGGAAGAAAAAGTTAATGTAGCCGGCCGAAGCCATAGCAAAGAGAGCAACGTCTACGGTGTAATCCAGCATTAAGGCCGCTCCAGCCACGAGGCCCCAGAAATCGCCGAGGCCTCGCAGAGTGAAGTATTGCCCTCCTCCAGCGACTGGGTAAGCTGCGGCTAACTCAGTATGAGCAAGCCCGACCATTACGTATACTATGCCGGCTATGAGGAAGGCGAGGGGTGTGGCCCCTTGAGCGGCAGCCATCACCAGCCCTAAAGCCACATAAACATCGGCCCCTACATCAGCGTAACCCCAGGTAAAAGACCCCCAAGTAGTAACCTCGCGGCGTAATTTTGCCCCTTTTTCCTTCATAATGCTGCCTCCTTGAGCACGCCAAGAATTATATACTTACGCTACAACCTTTGTCAAACAAAAATAGCACTTGCGCCAAGAGCTCGTTACCAGGTGGTGGAAGCAATCTTTAAAAGTGGAAGAGTGGACGAGCCGTTTCTTGGCCCCACAAGGTAAAAGGGGGCTAATAGCCTACCCCTGCAACCTGCCCACGAGAGGGACCATGAACCCTGGTGAACCCTCAGCGAACGGGATTGAAATCAGTGCTGCCCGGGCCACTCACCTTTACTGAAACCGGCCCCAGCGTGACAACTGGCTCGCTGGCTTTCACCTCCCCGCTCCCCACACCGACACCCCAACTTCAACCCTTATCCTTCACCAGCTCTCTTCCCATAACGGGCAGATGCCAGCGCTGACCCCGCGTTACCACAGCGGGGTGGTGGACGAGTTGCGGGGACGCAGAGCCCGCAAGATTGAGTTGGACCCCAATTATGTGCCGCGCTGCACCGAAGAATATCACCTGGTGCTGAACGGGGTGAGCAGCAAGTTGATCCCCATCGGCAACAACGAGTACCGCACCGAGGACGAGCGGTATTGGCGCATTCAGCAGCAGATAACAAACACTAACCGCGGCGGGGACTATTAGCTGGCGACGACGCCGGATGGGACGCATTTCGGCTACTGGCCGTTGGTGGGCTACAGCGCGCCGTTGGAGATGCCATTGTTTCAGAACGGGCAGACGGTGGGCCCCAACGAAGAGGCAAATGCTGGCATCGCTACCGGGTACGGGAGGTGACGGTGAACCCCGGCGCAGGGCCGGTGATGCGCACGGTTTACGAATTCCGGCAATTGGCAGGGGACGGGGTTTCGCGGCCACCCCAGTGGGCGCGTCCTGCGGCGGGGACGTGGCCGACGCCAACGGCCTGCAGGGGCGGGAATACAAGCGGGAGGATTACGACGGTGCTGGCAATGCCTTGGCCGTGGAGACCACCCGCTAACAGTTGACCGATCTGGGGGGCGGACGGCGCTTAGTTGTGCCCGTGGCGGTCTGCGAATACCCCAACGGCGGAAGTGGCCCTTACCGCTGAACGGGCATATGTCTACAACGCGGGTGGACCCGTACAACCCCCCCCTCACCTACCGGCGCTCTGGACCTTTTACGACGGGCTGGGATGGCCCATTCAGACCCAGATGCAAGCAGAAAATGGCTGGCTTGTGGTGCAGGACACGGCGTATGATGCCCTGGGGCGGCCGGCCACCGTCACGTTGCCGTGCACCGCGGCCAACCTGGACGGGCCGCCGTATGCGGTGGCTTACGGGTACGATCAGGGGCCCAACGGCATCGGCCGCCGCACGGCGATGACCGACACGACGGGGTCACTACCTGGCAGTATGATGCCCGGGGACGGGTGCTGTCGGTCCTGAAGGAACCACCGTTTACATCGGGGACTATTACGAGAAGCAGGGTCCGTGGTCACCAAATACTACTACGCCGCTGGGCAGCGAATTGCGGTGCGGGCCGGGGCTGTGGTATACTGGCTACACGGGGATCATTTGGGGAGCGCGACCTTAACAACCGAT
>CAZPWR010000045.1:0-12463 GCA_964590555.1 uncultured Anaerolineae bacterium
CCTCATCGCTGAAGATGAAGGCCGTGACCTCCGCCAAGTGGGCATAGTAGATGCTAAAGGGAGGGCTGCTGCCTACACCGGCAAAGGATGCTTTGAGTGGGCTGGCCACGTGATCGGCCCTGGATATGCCTGTCAGGGCAACATCTTAGCTGGCCCCAAAGTCGTAGAAGCGATGGCTGAAGCCTTTGAGAGGAGCGAGGGGGAGCTGGCCCATAGACTCATAGCTGCCTTGGAAGCCGGCCAGGCCGCTGGTGGAGATAGGCGAGGCCAACAATCGGCCGCTTTGCTGGTGGTTAGGGAAAAAGGGGGGTACGGGGGCTTCAACGACCGCTACGTAGACCTCAGGGTTGATGACCACCCGGAACCCATAAAGGAGCTTAAGAGGCTGCTGAGCTTGTACGAACTCTATTTCTTCAAGCCTAAGCCTGAGGACTTGGTGGAGATAAAGGGGGAGATAGCCCTGGAAATCCAGCGCATCCTCCTGAAGACCGGGGACTACAAGGGTCCGCTTTCAGGCCTCTACGATGAAGCTACAAAAGAGGCCTTTAAGAACCTATGCCTGAGGGAAAACCTGGAAGAGCGTTGGCAAGAAGAGCCTCTGGTAGATTTAACGGTGCTAAATTTCCTCAGGGAACGCTTCGGCCCATGAGCTTTATCCTTGCGAAGTGGGGTCCAGCCCTCTTGTGGATGGGGCTAATCCTGATGATTTCTTCCATCCCAGGCCCCCTTTTGCCCAGGGCGGGCGGGGAGCCCCGGAACATCCTGTTCCACCTCGCCGAATACGCCATACTGGGCTGGCTTTTGCTCAGAGCGACGGACGGTAAGGGGCTATTAGCTGGGACCATATCCGCAGGCTGGGCAGCTGTGGACGAATGGTACCAGAGCTTCGTGCCGGGCAGAGCTTGCTCAATTACCGATGTTATCGCAGACCTGGCCGGGTTTGGCTTGATTTTAATCCTTTGGAGAAGGAGGGGCAAAGATTCGGCGGCGAGCATTTAACATCTTGGGCTTTTTAGTCACTTTCATCTTCATCATCTTGGCGATAGAGAAGATAGACTGGGGGAGGACATGGCGGGCTCTCCAAGGGGCTGATTACCGCTTCATAGCCTTGGCTTTAATCCCAACCACTCTTTCCTATTTCCTCAGGGCTACGCGCTGGAAGTGGCTTCTGGAGCCGGCGGGCGACTTCTCAATCCATCTGCTTTTCCCTCCCCTGATGATAGGCTTTGCGTTGAACAACCTCTTGCCTGGTAGGCTTGGGGAATTTGCCAGGGCATACTTTGTAAGCCGGAAGAGCGAGCTATCGGCAAGCCTTTCCTTCGCTACAGTGGTGCTGGAAAGGGTCCTGGATGGCCTCACCATCGTAGGGGCTATGGGGGCAGTGGGCCTGTTTTACCCCTTGCCCGACTGGGCTAAGAGGATTGCTTTGCTCTCAGGGCTGCTTTTCATCTTTGCCCTGGCCTTCCTCCTCTTGCTCCTCTTTTTTCAAAGGCAAGCTATGTGGTTAACGAGGCTGTTCACAAGCCCCTTGCCCCGGAGTTGGAGGGAAATGGTCTTGGGGATGCTTTCTTCTTTCACTGCCGGGCTGGAAATAATGCGCTTGGGGCCAACTTTCTTGCGCTCGGCTGCTTTTTCGGGGGTGATTTGGGGTGTGGAAACAGCGATTTATTACCTGGGGATTAAAGCGCTCCGCAGTTCTCTCTCCGGATGGAGTGGGCTTTGGCAAGCTCTTTTCCTTATGTCGGCTGTGAACTTGGGGATAATGATACCCGCTGCCCCTGGGGGTATAGGGCCATATCAAGCGGCTGCCATCCTGGCCTTGGCTGCCTTCGGGGTCCCTAAGGAGATTGCCCTGAGCATTTCCATCCTGACCCACTTCATCCAATACACTTACGTCACAGCAATCGGCCTTTATTTTCTGGGCCGAGAGGGCTTTTCCCTTTCCAGGATTGTAGAGGAGGGGGCAAAATGAAGGAAGAGGACATTGACCGTTTAGCTTTTGCTATCGTGCACAGCTCTTATGCGCATGGGCTCCTCAAAGCCCTCAACCAGGAAGGCTTTCAGGCCACGGTGATAGAGGTCAAGAGCGGGCTTTTGGAGGAGCCAATGGTTACTTTGCTTGTAGGGATGAACCATCGGAAATTGCCGAGTTTCTTTGAGCTGGTAAAGGCTCATTGCCCTGCGCGCCTACGCTACGTCCCTGTGGGAGCGATTACCACCTGGCCCCCTTCTTTCCCCCATGTGGTGGAGGTCAGCTCAGGAGGAGCGACGGTTTTAGTAGTTCCGGTGGAGAAATTCTACAAAATTTAGCCGGAGGTTTCTTATGAAGTTGGTGATAGCAATCATCAATGATAGCGATGCTCCTGTTGTGATGGAGGCCCTATTGCACAAAGGCTTTAGGGTGACGAGGGTAGCCAGCACAGGGGGATTCTTTCGCCGCGGAAACGTTACCCTCCTCATTGGCACGGAGGAAGCGAGGGTAGAGGAGCTACTTGAAATCTTCTCTTCCTCTTGCGCTACTCCGCCCCCAGGGCAACACAAAGCAATTATTTTTGTTGTCCCCATGGAGCAATTTATCCAGTTGGGGTGAGCTAATGCTCAAGCGGCTCATTGCTTTCATAGAAGATGATTGGGGTCCGCAAGCTGGAACCTTAGCCCGCCGTTCCCTCCGCTGGTTCCTTGCCGATGGAATGTTCGGTGGGGCAAGCGATGCTATAGTAAACGCTTTCCTCTCCTTATACCTTTTGGCTTTAGGGGCCACCAGAGCTCAGATAGGGCTCTTGGCCTCGCTCTCCAACCTGATGAGGCCTTTAGTTATGTTCCCGGGTGCAGCTTTGGCTGAGGGGGCCAGGGAATATAAGGGGTTCATCCTTAAGAACCTGATCCTGAACCGGTTAGTCCTGTTCCTGCTGGCGATTTTGCCCTTCTTAGCCTTGGTCAGAGAAGCGATATCGCTGGCGATAGGCTTAGTCGTAATCCGTGTTTTAATAGGCCACTTTGTCGACCCTGCCTGGACAGCCTTTGTGGCCAAGCTGGTGCCTCTGAAATGGCGGGGGAGATATTTCGCTTCTCGCAACATCCTCATAGCCTCAGCCAGCATCTTGGTTACCTTACTGGCCGGTGCATTGATAGACCTGTTCAGCAAGCCTGTAGGTTACCAAGTGGTTTTTGTCCTTGCTGGTCTATTGGGTCTGCTCTCAGCCTATTCCTTTTCCCGCATAGAGGAGCCGAGCTTGGCCCAAAACCGGAGGCAAAGCCTAAATGTGCTGGGGATCTTCAAGGCTGCCCGTGAAGTGCCAGGGTTATTGTCTTTCTGCATTTTCTCAGGCCTTTGGAACTTCTCCGTTCAGATTGCAGGGCCGTTCTTCCCGCTTTACATGGTGGAAGTCTTAAAGGCAGGAGGGACTATTGTTGGGCTTACTTCCTCTTTGGCGATCTTGGCTTCCATACCTGGCCAGCGTATATTCGGTTACCAAGCTGATGCCCGAGGGGCCCTATGGGTTCACAGGCTTACCTCTTTCCTCATCCCCTTTGTGCCTTGGCTATGGGCCTTTGCACCCACGGTGTGGTTCATATTGCCAGTGGAACTCTTCAGCGGTTTTGTTTGGGCTGGCTTCAACCTGGTTTCCTTCAATCTACTCCTTGAGTTTACCCCCCAAGAGGGGAGGCCTTTGTATGTCGCTTTCTACCAAGTGATAGTAGGCCTTGGCATGACCATAGGGCCTATGCTTGGGGGCATAGTGGCAAGCGAAATTGGGTACAAGGCTTTGTTTTTGCTGTCAGGAGCTCTGAGGGCATTCACTGCTGTCTTATTTGTCCTTTCCCTCCGGGAAACAAGCCGTTAAGTGTTAAGCTGGCGAGGCTGTTCCCTTTTTAGGTAGATTTCCTTGCCCACATTGAGTGTCTCAATCCGGCCATAGCGCAACCAAACGCCCCGCCTAAGATGAACCAACTTCTTTTAACTGCGAATAAGAAAAGGAAAAGCAAAGCGAACCCAAGCATCTCAGTTGCAGACTGCATTAGTGCCACTGGTCGGGAATACTCAATTCGGCCTACCAACGCACCTGGCCTCTTGGCCATCGTGAATAAAACCAGATTGCGCAGATGGCGAATTAACATAACGGCTTCTGGCAGCATTAAATAACCCACAAACAAGGCAAAGAACCAGTTTGATTCAGAAATCGCGCAGAGCAACCACATGAATAAAATTAAGGCAAGCGAAAGGACCAGGTGAAGGAAGAAGCGGGGGCTGAAAGCCCTCAAGCGGTCAATGTCGTGCTGAAATTGCGGATTTAATTCCAAGCTACCGCCGAAAGATATATATTCCCGGCCATAGGCTTGATAGAGTCGGGCGGTATACAAAGTGCCATAGTAATCGGCGATATAAATAATTGCCCACACTGCCAAAACCAGTGGGAGATTATCGGTAAGGATTGCCTCGCTCATCATATCTCTTCCCTTTATTGCAGCTTGAACATAAAATGGGGGTGAGCACAAGGGCCCGCAGGCCCTTTATCCTCACAATATCTCCATCATTGGCATAGGTATAGAGGTAATACAACCATCGTAGCACCAGTGTCAATTACCGCAACAAACTCAACGGACCTCGTTGGCTCGAGCAAATTCGTAATTTTCACCCTTTCAATCACCTTCCGCATGCCGTTTCACTCATTTAAAAGTTGCACAGCTGAGTGTGCCCCTCTTTCTACGATGGAAAGATAGCCCAAAGATTAGGACTTCTCAAGAGTGGATTGTTGTATCCCAAGGCTTCAGCGTGACTTGATAAACTTACCGCTCTTGGCATCGTAAACGTCGTAACGGCCAAAAGAGGTCTCAGCCATCCACAGCAAGGGGTAACGCTCTAATTCGGCATCTATTCCAACGAAGGCCTCGTTTGTTTTGAGCTCTAAGCCCACGCGCTGAGATGAGCGAAACTGTATCTCAGTTGAATCAACCCACCCTTCCAAGTCAAACAACTGGGCTGGGCGAATCATCGCTACATCTGATTTGACCAGCTTGGCCTTACCCTTTTCCACATAGAACACATCTGCCGTAGAAGCTGTCCCATCAGCAAAAATGACGATCCAATGTGCCTGGCGGCCGTCGGAGCCGATACCGGTATCCTCCTCTACAAGGTAAGGAGAACAGCCGACATTACAGAACTGGGAATAGCGGCCAACAAAAGCCAATTTGGCGGTGGGTTTCCATTCGGCTGTGAGGGCATCATAGGCCAATGCCACAGCTTCTTTTGCGCTGAGCCACTTTTCACCCGATATATGGGATGGGGCTGTTACTTGTGGACCTAATGGCGTCGGGCTTGCGGATGGTCTCGTAGAGGCCGGAGGTGTGCAAGCCATTACCATTAGAGCCAGTACCAGGAAAACAACTAAAAGGGAATGGATTGAGCGCATTTTGCTCCTCCTTTATTTTTATTGCCCAGCGGGTAACACTTAAGCCACCATTTGCATGAAGCCGTTCGGCTTGATGCGCAGATTAAGCGGCCTAACAGGCAATGTTACGCCAAGGGCAATACAACGATTGCAAACCAATTATACTACAGAAAAACAAACCAGGCAAAATGTATGAGCATAGGTGTGGGTAGATTTGTCATACCACCCTTTGTGCCGACTAAAGTCGTCCTCTTTTGGCCTTCGGCCAGAGGTCGGCCTTCGCCGACCTTCTTTAAACTGGGGTGGAGGGGGCGAAGTTCTACCCCAGGAGCACGGGGGTGTTTCCCCGCTGCTAACTCTTGCGAATTTGCCAACGAGCGGGACCCAAAACCTTGGCGGGCCCTAAGCCAACGGGGGAGGAAAAATAGGGGCCGGGGGCGAAGTCCACCCTCATAACCCCCTGCGAGGGGCGGAAAGGGGGGGAGATGTGCCCTCGCTTTTCATGCCGATTGAAATCAGCCTCTTTTGGCCTTCGGCCAGAGGTCGGCCTTCGCCGACTACCTATTTCGCCTGGCCGTAAGCGACCAGGCTCAGCCAAGGATGAGCGCTAAAGCGCCCTTTACTCTATGAGCCAGCTGAAGGTGGCCTCTTTGGGCCTCCGGCCAAAGGCCGGCCTCCGCCAACCTTAAAATCTTAAGCAGCTTCGCTTCAACGGCGGCTGACGCTTGGTACTAAATGTGCCTAATAAAGGCGAAAAAAGCTCACCAACTGCCTCCGCCAAAACTCACCACCAACTAAGGTCAAAGTAGCTTCCTTTAAGTCCTTCTTACCACCTCCGGGAAGAGACGCATGTAGTCTTAAAGGAGGGGAGCTATACCCCTCTGAGGAACTGGTTTATCACTTCTTCCAAATCTGGCTTGCTTATCTCTTGGAGTTCGTACCTTACTCTGACCATGGGCTTGTTCACTTTTATGATGCGCCGTAGGTCTATAGGAGTGGCCACGAGGACTAAGTCGCAAGGGGTGGAATTGACGGTTGCCTCCAGTTCTTCAATTTGCCTGGGTCCGTAACCCACGGCCGGAAGGAGTGGGCCTATGTGGGGGTATTTACGGAAGGTCTCGGCTATGGAGCCTACGGCGTAAGGCCTCGGGTCCAAAAGCTCGGCCGCACCGAATTTCTGGGCCGCAATAACCCCAGCACCGTAGCTCATCTCACCGTGGGTGAGGGTCGGCCCATCCTCTATTACCAGAACCTTCTTACCCTTTATAGCCTCCGGCTCCTCCACGAAGATTGGGGAGGCCGCTTCTACAATGATTGCCTCCGGGTTTACTTGCCGAACGCTGGCCTTAACCGCTTCCACGTTTTCAGGCTTGGCTGTGTCCACTTTGTTTATCACCACTACGTGAGCCATCCTCAGGTTTGTCTCCCCAGGATGATAGGTAACCTCGTGGCCTGGCCGGTGCGGATCGGCCACTACTATGTGGAGGTCGGGCTTGAAGAAGGGGAAATCGTTGTTACCGCCGTCCCAGAGGATTACATCGGCCTCTTTCTCGGCCTCACGCAGGATAAGCTCATAGTCAACTCCGCCATAGACCACAAAGCCGTTAGCGATGTGCGGTTCATAGTCTTCCCGCTCTTCAATCGTGCATCCGTAGCGGTCAAGGTCTTCAAATGAAGCAAAACGTTGGATTATCTGACGCCTGAGGTCGCCATAGGGCATGGGGTGGCGGACTACCACTACTTTCTTCCCGGCTTCTTTCAGAATCTTTGAGACCCGGCGGCTGGTCTGGCTTTTACCGCTTCCGGTCCTTACCGCACAGACGGCTACCACTGGTTTTGCCGATTTAAGCATTGTGCTTCCGGCTCCCATGAGGCGAAAGTCAGCCCCACAGGCCAAGGCCAAAGATGCTTTGTGCATTACGTATTCATGGGAAACATCGCTGTAGGCAAAGACTACCTCGTCCACTTTGTAGCGCTTTATAAGCTCAGGAAGCTCTTCCTCAGGGTAGATTGGGATGCCATCGGGGTACAGAGGGCCGGCTAATTCGGGCGGGTAAACTCTACCCTCTATGTTGGGAATTTGGGTGGCGGTGAAGGCTACTACTTCGTAATCGGGATTGGAGCGGAAGAAAACGTTGAAGTTGTGGAAATCTCGCCCTGCAGCCCCCATGATTATTGCTCGCCTTCTGCCCATGGGTTAACCTCCTTCAGCGTGCGATTTTGGCCAAAAGTATCCCCACTTCGTAAAGTAAGATTAGAGGTATCATCACAAGACTCATGTTGAAGGGGTCGGGGGTTGGGGTTATGACTGCCGCTATGATGGCTATGAACACTATGGCGTATTTGCGGTTCCGGCTCAGCCAACTTGAGGATACAAGACCGAGCTTGGCTAAGAAGTAGATTACGAGTGGGAGTTCAAAGGTCATCCCTATCCAAAAGAGGAAGTTGGTTACGAAATTTATGTATTCCCCAATTGTCCACTGGGCCCTGGCCACATCCCCCCCGAATGTGAGGAGGTATTTTATGGCGAAGGGGAGCATAACGAAGTAAGCGAAGGCGAGCCCAGCCAAGAAGGAGAGGCTTGCCGCTGGGATAAGCCAATATAGGTAACGCCTTTCGTGAGGGTATAGGGCGGGGAGGATGAATTTGACCAGCTGGTAAACGATTATGGGCATGGCCAGGGCCAAGCCTGCGATGAAGGCCACTCTGAGGTAGGTTATGATCATTTCGGTGGGGCGGAGGAAGACAGGCTTGAGTTCACCCATGGGGGAAGTGAGGATTTTAAGGAGCCTTCCGGTGAAGAAGAGGCTTAGGAAAATAGCTAAAATTAATGCAATGGCTGATTTTATCAGCCTTTCTCTGAGTTCTTCCAGATGCTCCAAGAGGCTCATGCGAGCCTCGGCAGCGTCGTTATTAGCCTTTCTTTTCCCCTTCACGTTCTTGCAGGCTCAGTTCTTCTTTAGTCTTCTCAATTTCTCGCTCTACTTCCTTGAGCTCTCGGCTTATTTGGGTTGTGACGTCTCTGGTCGCTTCTCGGAATTCCCGGATGGCTTTACCCAGAGCTCTCCCTAATTCGGGAAGCTTTCCGGGGCCGAAAATTATCAGAGCTATGATGAGGATGAGGAGTAATTCTCCAGGCCCAATTCCCATGAAGTTCATGCTTTAAACCTCCTTTTGCTCACCATAGTTCGCTAAGGGTTCGCCAGCGATTCTGGCCTCTTTTTAACCCCTACGAGGGGGCTATTCGTCCCCTTTTACACCCCATCCCTATTATGCCATCTTTATCCCTTGCAGCGGGCGTCTTGCTATGGTTTTGAGCCCAACTGTCGGGCTTAACTTTTTGTCACCTTTGCGGTGATGGTAATAGGCTATTTTTTCCTCCGCTCCTTCAGGAATTCCTTTTCGTAGTCATACACAGCGCCTAAAACTCCGTTCACAAAGCGATAGGAGCTATCGCTTCCGAAAAGTTTAGCCAGCTCTACCGCCTCGTTTATGGCCACTTTTACAGGGGTTTCCTTAACGTAGCCCATTTCGTAAAGCCCGAGCCTTAGAACGTTGCGGTCAATATAGGACAATTGCTGGACAGGCCAAGCAGGGGCATACTTGCTTATGAGAGAATCAAGCTGCTTGAGGTTGGCCAGAACCCCCAAGACCAAGCGCCGAACGAATTCGGCTTGCTTCTCAGGCAAGGGGTTCTCCTCAAGCCGGTCTCTAATGACTGTTTCGGGGTCGTGCCCCACTATGTCAATTTCAAAGAGCGCCTGTAAGGCTAAGATGCGAGCATCTCTCTTCTTGCTCACCATACTTCAGGCTTTCTTCTTTACCCCTTCTATCCGGACATTAACCTCTACCACTTCCATCCCAGTGATGTTCTGGATGGCTCTGGCGATTTCATTTTGAAGCTCAAGGCCCAGCTTGTACATGCTTGCTTCGGCATTGGCAATGATGTGCAGGTTCACCCAGACCTTGTCGTCCTCTACTTTTAGCCCAACTCCTCCATCTGGGATATGTAGGCTAAAGGGGCCAGGAAGAGCCATAGCCACTACTTCCGGGTGGGATAGAGCAGTGAGCCTAACTATGGTCTTGAGGACTTTTGGCGATATCACGACTTTGCCCAGAGCTTTGTATTCCATCAGACTGCTAACCCTCCATCCACAGCTAAGACTTGGCCGGTTATGAAGCTGGCTTCGTCGGAAACCAGGAAAGCCACGGCATTGGCTACATCTTCAGGTTTTCCGGCCCTGCCTAAAGGCGTGAGCTCCACCGCTTTCTTCTTGAGTTCTTCCGGAAGGGAAGCGGTCATGTCGGTTTCAATAAAGCCGGGAGCGACAGCGTTAACGGTGATGTTGCGGGGGCCAAGTTCTTTGGCTAAGGCCTTGGTAAGGCCTATTAGGCCAGCTTTAGAGGCGCAATAGTTAGCCTGGCCTGGGTTCCCCCTCAGCCCCGCTATGGAAGAGACGTTCACTATCCGGCCGTAACGCTGTTTGAGCATTGGCCTGAGGACTGCTTTGCAGCAGTTGAAGGCACTTTTCAGGTTAGTATCAAGCACTTCATCCCAATCGGATTCCTTCATCATGGCCAGGAGGTTATCCCGGTTGATTCCAGCGTTGTTTACCAAAATGTCCACTTTGCCGAAGGCTTTGAGGGTTTCTTCCACGAGGCGTTGCGCCTCTTCAAATTTGCTCACGTCAGCCTGGACAGCTATCGCTTCCCCGCCCTGAGCCTTTATCTGTTCCACAACTTCTTGCGCGGCCTGAGCTCCCTTGTTGTAATTTACCACTACCTTTGCCCCGAGCGAAGCTAGCTTCAGAGCTATCGCCCTCCCTATCCCACGGGAGCTTCCTGTAACTATGGCCACTTTTCCGTCAAGTCTCATCTTTCCCTCCAGCTTCGGTTTAATTTTAGCTCTTTGGGAAGAATTTTTCAAGTTCAGATGGGCCTTCAACGTTGAGCACGTTTTTTCCTGGCACAGTCCTCTTTATGAGGCCAGCAAGCACTCTCTTCGGCCCTATTTCTATGAAGGTTTCCACCCCGCTTTCAGCCATAAATTCCACCGATTCTTTCCAGAGAACAGGCTTCGTAAGCTGGGTGGCAAGCTCCTCTTTTATTTCCGCCGGCTCTTTGATGGGTCGGGCTGTGGTGTTGGCTACTAAGGGAAAGGCAAGGGGCTTAAATTTTACTTTGGCCAGGGCTTCCCTTAGACTAGCCTGGGCAGGTGACATAAGTTCAGTGTGGAATGCTCCGCTCACTTTAAGTGGTATGACTTTTGCGCCCAGGGCCCTAAGGGCGGGGAAGGCCTCTTCAAGCGCTTCCTCATGCCCTGCCAGGACGTATTGCTCCGGGGAGTTGTGGTTAGCTACTCGGAGGCATAGGCCTGTCCGGGAGGAAACTTCTTGGCACACTTCTTCAAGCCTTTCGGGTTCTACACCGATTACGGCGGCCATCCCTCCTCGGTTTTTCTCCCCTGCCTCTTTCATAAGCTGAGCCCTCGTCCTTACCAGTAACAGCCCTTCCTCAAAGCTCAGGGCTCCGGCAACGGCTAAGGCGGTGTATTCGCCCAGGCTGTGCCCGGCAACGAAGAGGATTTCGCCCAGCCCTTCCCTTCTCTTAAGCACTTCCCACAGGGCCATGGAAACGACGAAAATCGCTGGCTGAGTGTTCAAAGTATCGTTTAACTCTTCCTCTGGCCCTTCAAAGCAGAGGCGGGAAAGGGGGAAACCCAGGATTTCATCGGCCAAGCGGAATACTTTGGCCGCTTCAGGGTAAGCCTCAAAAACCTCTTTTCCCATCCCAACGTATTGGGAGCCTTGTCCTGGGAAGACCAGAGCTACTTTCATTTCACCACGTAGGAGGGGAGCTTGCGGGTGAGGATTTCTTCTGCTTCGGCCACTATGCGTTCAATGAGGACCTTTACTGGGACTATGTCGTGGATTAGGCCGCAGGATTGCCCGGCCATGAAGGAGCCGTTCTCCCAATCTCCTTCCAAGACCGCTTTGCGCAAGGCGCCGGTGCCAAAGGCGATTATCTCTTCCTCCGATGCCCCTTTCTTCTCCAGCTCTTGGAAGCGGTGGGTCATCGGGTTTTTGAGGGCTCTAACGGGGTGACCGAGGCTCTGGCCTGTGACCATAGTGGCTCTATCGTGGGCTTTTACTATTTGCTCCTTGTAGACTGGGTGGGCGATGCATTCTTCGGTGCAGATGAAGCGGGTGCCCATCTGAACCCCAACAGCTCCCAGGGCGAGGGCAGCGGCGAGGCCTCGGCCGTCAGCTATGCCTCCGGCGGCAATAACTGGGATTTTCACCGCATCCACCACCTGCGGGACGAGGGGCATTGTTGCTACGTCCCCTATGTGTCCGCCCGATTCCATCCCTTCGGCCACCAAGGCATCGGCCCCCATTTTCTCAAGGCGCTTAGCCAGCGCTACCGAGGCTACTACAGGGATGACAATTATTCCTGCCTCTTTCAGAGGGCCAATGAAGGGGCCGGGGTTCCCTCCTCCGGTGGTCATTACCGGGACCTTTTCCTCTATGCAAACCTTCACAACCTCTGAAGCGTAAGGGGAGAAGAGGGGAAGGTTTACTCCGAACGGCTTATCGGTGCGTTCCCGAACCTTGCGGATTTGGTCCCTCACGTAGTCTGGGGGTGCGCTCCCAGCCCCAATTATTCCAAGCCCTCCCGCTTCTGAAACGGCCGAGGCCAGTTCAGCGGTGGCTACCCAAGCCATCCCGCCTTGGATTATAGGATGCTTTATGCCCAAAAGGTCGCAAAGCGGTGTCCTAAGCATATTTCCCCCCGAGGGATTTATTCTTCTTCTACCTCCAACACCTTAACCCCTCGGTAGTTTCCGCAGTGCGGGCATACTCTATGAGGCAAAGTGGGTTTGTGACAGGACGGGCAGAAGATGAGCTGGGGTGGCTTTACGGCGTAATGGCTCCGGCGCCTATCCCTTCGGCCTTTAGACACTTTTTTCTTTGGCAGAGCTCCCATGTCCAACACCTCCTTTCATTTTTCCAAAGCAGCTTTAAGGGCTTTCAGTGCTGCCCATCGTGGGTCTATCTCTTCCTCTTGGCACC
>CAZPWR010000046.1:0-1506 GCA_964590555.1 uncultured Anaerolineae bacterium
CGGGCGGTAGGACTCGCAGGTCTACTTGTAGGCCGCTGTGCAAGAAAACAGTGGATTTGGTTGGGCCTTTCATGGAGACTTCGGCTACTTGGGGCAAATGGGTGAAGGCTTCTATGACTTCCTCCGGTTGGTATGAAGAGGCCAAAAGGTCTATATCCCCTATAGTGGCTTTCATCCGGCGTAGGCTCCCAGCAGCGGTGACTTTTAGAGCATAAGGAGTAGCGTCTTTTAGGGCCTGGATTATCTCTTTAGCGACCGGAAGTGCTGTAGCCAAGGGGATGCGTTCGGAACGACGGTAGAAGGCCTCAATCCCAGCTAAAATCTTAGCCTCAGATTTAACTCCAAGGCCTGGCAATGTCCGGAGTTTGCCTTCCCTGGCGGCCCTTTCCAGTTCCTGGATGGAAGTTATCCCCAGCTTCTCCCAGACAAGCTTAGCGGTCTTTGGCCCAACTTCTGGCACTTGAAGGAGGCTTACTACACCGGGCGGGATTTCCTCCCTTAGCTCCTCGTAGAAACTCATCCTTCCGGTGCGCAGGAGCTCATCCAACTTCTCAGCCAGGGACTTGCCTACCCCTGGTATCTCCAAAAGCTTGCCTTCGCGCCACACATCCTCAATATCTCGCCCCAAGTATTCAATGTTATCAGCTGCCCTACGGTAAGCCAGGGCTTTGTATACAATCTCCCCTTTAATTTCCAACATATCGGCGATGCGCCTTAAGATTTCAGCCACTTCCTTATTGGTCATCTCCTAACCCCTACATTGTAATACCGCCCCTTCCAAGCCAAGCCTTTCCCAATTAAGGAACACCTCACCGAGTTAATTATCATAAGCAAAGTCAGGCCAATGGTCAAAAAGCTGAGGAAAGGGACAAGCCTGGATAACTTGAAGCGCCTGGCCACTTTATAATGCATTAACCAGGCTAAGGCGATTTGGAACGATGGCACCCAGAAGGTCAAAAGGTGGAATTCCCTGAAGGCCAAGCTCTGAAAGACCAAGAAATACGGGTAAATGAACAGTGACCACCCCACGGCGATGTACAAAGCAGCAGTGAAGAGCGAGTAATCCAGGGCCCCGAATATGCTCTTAGATAGGCCATCCCATATTTCCCGGAAATTGCGGTAGAAGCGCACCGAAACCAAATCCGTGCCGTCCATTAAAGCTATGCGGCCTCCTGCTCTCTTTATCTCCCTGGCCAAAGCTATATCGTCCACAATGTTATCACGGATGGCCTCGTAACCTCCGGCCTTAAGGTAAGCCTCCTTCTTCACCAGCATGAAGGGGCCAAGTGCCATAACTACGCGTGGGTGTGGTAGTGAGTTCATGAGGCTGATAGGCCAGAACCCCAGAAGGCCGAAAGGTATTACAGGCAGAAGAACTTTCTCCCAAAAAGAGCCAGTTACTATGTGGGGAATGAGACTGAGGAAGTCAGCTTCTTCTTGAATCGCACCCCTTAACGAAGCCGAGATGGAGCAAGGGGAATGGATAGTATCGGCATCGGTGAAGAG
>CAZPWR010000047.1:0-4542 GCA_964590555.1 uncultured Anaerolineae bacterium
ATACGACCAGTTTGATGCTCGCCGCAAGCCTGAGCTCGGCTACGGACGTTACCCGAACGTCCTGAGTGGCCTGGAATTTGAAAGGCTTGTCTCAGCCTCAGGCCCCACTAAGGGCAAGGTAAAAATCAACGGGAAAGAGCCGAAAGAGGTGGTTTTCATAAAGTGCGTAGGCTCAAGGGACAAAACCGTTGGCCACCCATATTGCTCCAGAGTCTGCTGCATGTACACGGCCAAGCAAGCCCACTTGATAAGGGAAAAAATCCCTGGGGCCAAGGTGACAGTATTCTACATGGATGTCCGAGCCTTCGGCAAAGGCTTTGAGGAATTCTATGACCGGGTCAGAGAAGAGGGAGTTGTGTACCGCCGAGGGATGGTCTCTGAGATTTACAAGCGCGGGGATAAGCTCGTAGTGCGGGCGGAGGACACACTCCTCGGCCGTCCGGTAGAAGTGGAAGCGGACTTGGTGGTTCTGGCTACAGGCCTTGAGCCAAGGAGCGATTCCGGGAAACTGGCCGAAACCTTGGGGATAGCGAAGAGCGAAGAAGGGTTCTTCGCCGAGGCCCAACGCGAGCTTTACCCCGTTGAAAGCACTCGCCCTGGCATATTCTTGGCCGGCTGCGCTCAGGGGCCAAAAGATATCCCCGATACTGTGGCCCATGCCAAGGCTGCAGCCGCAGCTGCCCTTGTGCTGTTAACTAAGCAAATGCAAGGTAGGAGGTAAACCTATGAGCCCGATTCAGACCAGCGAATACATCCATGCGCTGACCCTTAGGGAGTGCATTCAATGCGGAAAATGCACCGGTGGATGCCCTGTATCCTTGAAGACCACCCTAAACATCCGCCGCTTAATCTACGAATCCCTTATATCCGATACTCTGAGCCCTGAAAGCCACGATGAACTCTGGGATTGCACTACCTGCAAGACTTGCACCTTACGCTGTCCCAAAGGGGTTGACCCCTGCGGACTAATAGTAACTTTGAGAGGTGCTTTGGTTGAAAGCGGCCGCATCCCTTCCACCGTAAGGGATGCTTTAAAGAGCATAACCGTGAGGGGCAATCCACTGAACATGCCTCCTCAGGACAGGGCCCTCTGGACCGAAGGGCTTGATGTCAAATACATCCTGGAAGAGGAGGCGGAGGTTCTCTTCTTCCCCTGCTGCATGGGCGCTTACGACCCCCGAATCCAAAAGGTGGCCAGGTCATTGGTCAAAGTCTTCCAAGAAGCCGGGGTAGATTTCGGAATCCTTGGCGAAGATGAGATATGCTGCGCCCATGAGGCCCGTAGGCTTGGGGAAAAGGAGCTGTTTGAGGGAGTTGTGGAGCAATATCAAGAAATGTTCTCCGAAGTAAAGGCTGAAAAGCTCGTTGCTCTATCACCCCACTGCTTCAACGCTTTCAAGAACGAATACGGCGAACTCCCCTTCCAAGTCCTCCACTACACCCAATTCTTGGCCGACTTAATCAAGCAGGGGAAGCTTAAGCCCGTTCGGGAAATACCGAAGAAAGTGACTTATCACGACCCTTGCTATTTGGGCAAGCAGAACAAGATTCTTGACGAACCGCGCTTTGTCCTCCAGAGCATTCCAGGGCTTGAGCTGGTGGAGATGGAGAGAGGTCGGGAGTGGAGCCTGTGCTGCGAAGGGGGCGGAGGCAGGATGTGGGCCGAGGGCACGAACATAGAAGTGCGCCTCTCGCACGAGAGAGTGCGGGAAGCACTTGATACCGGAGCTGAAATCTTGGCCGTCGCTTGCCCGTTCTGCATGGCCATGCTTGAAGATGCGGTCAAAACCCTCGGCCTTGAGGAAAAGCTTAAAGTCTTGGACATCGCCGAATTGGTAGCGATGAGCTTAGGTTAACGGGAGGGAAAACATGCCAGCGCGGATAGGCGTTTACATCTGTCACTGCGGGATAAACATAGCGGCCACTGTAGATGTGGAAGAGGTGGTGCGCTTTGCTCAGACTTTGCCCAACGTAGTCATAGCCCGCCACTACACCTACATGTGCTCGGATCCAGGCCAGGCTCTGATCAAGCAAGACATTGAAGAATACAAGCTCAACCGGGTAGTAGTAGCCTCGTGCTCCCCAAGGATGCACGAGCCAACCTTCAGGAGCGTGGTGGCGGAGAAAGGGGTAAACCCCTATCAGTTTGAAATGGCCAACATCCGGGAACAGAACTCCTGGGTCCATTCTGACGTCCAAGCCGCTACCCAAAAGGCTAAGGAGTTAGTGGCGGCGGCTGTAGCCAAGGTTGCCCTTCTGGAGCCTCTGGAGGAAAGGGAGGTAGAAATAACCCCGGCCGCTTTGGTCATCGGAGGCGGTATAGCGGGCTTAACCGCTGCTTTAGACATTGCCGAAGCTGGGTATAAAGTCTACCTTGTAGAGAAAGAGCCTACCGTCGGCGGGAGGATGGCCCAGTTAGCACGCACATTCCCAGCGATGGAAGAAGCCCGCCACCTCCTGGCCGAAAGGATTAAGCAAGCAAGCTCTCACCCCAACATTGAAATCCTGACCTCCTCCACCCTCCGCGAGATTGAGGGATACATCGGGAACTTCAAAGCCACCATCCTCCGAAAGCCTCGCTACGTCCGGGCCGACCGATGCACCGCTTGCGGTAAATGCGCCGAAGCCTGCGTCTTAGCGGGCCAAATACCGGACGAGTTCAACGCTGGGCTCTCCCGCCGCTCGGCCATCTACCTCCCCTTCGCCGAGGCCTATCCTCCCATCTACACTGTGGACTCCAACAATTGCCTCTACCTCAGGGAAGGAAAGTGCGGAGAAGGAGATACTCCGCCATGCGTTGCCGCTTGCCCCGAAGGGGCCATTGATTTCTCCCAGAAGGAAGAAGAGCTGGAGCGCAAGTTCGGGGTGATAATAGTTGCCACCGGCTTTGACCTCTTTGACGCTCGTCTCAAGCCCGAGCTCGGCTACGGCCGCTACCCAAACGTCATAACTGCTTTGGAATTTGAACGCTTGGCCTCCCCCGATGGCCCAACTGGCGGTGAGATAATCGTAAACGGCAAGAAACCTCAAAGCGTAGTATTCATCCACTGCGTCGGTTCCAGGGATAAAACAGTAGGAAACCCCTACTGTTCCCGCATATGCTGCATGTTCACAGCCAAACAAGCGCTTTTGGTCAAAGAAAAGCTTCCCGATGCCAAGGTTACCGTCTTCTACATGGACGTGCGCAGTTTCACCAAAGGCGGAGAGGAATTCTACGACCGAGCCCGAGGGGAAGGAGTGCTCTACCGCCGAGGGAGCGTCTCCGAAATCTACCGCAAAGGCGATAAGCTCATAGTCCGGGCCGATGACACGCTCCTGGGCCGCCCTGTGGAAGTGGAAGCCGACCTCGTGGTCTTGGCTACTGGGCTTGTTCCGAGGAAGGAGACGGAAGATGTAGCCCTTCTGCTCAAGCTTGCCCGCAGCGCTGATGGCTTCTTAGCCGAAGCTCACCCTAAACTCAGGCCTATTGATACAGCCAGCGATGGGATATTCCTGGCCGGAGCATGCCAAGGCCCTAAGGACATAGCCGATAGCGTGGCACAAGCTCGCGCTGCTGCCTCCTCGGCCCTCATGTACCTGATACAAGGAAAGGCCAAGGTGGAAGCTGTCACAAGCAAAGTTGACCCAGAAATTTGCTCCGGCTGCGGCCTTTGCGAAGCAACCTGCGCCTTCGGGGCATTGAAGCTTGACCCCAAGCGCAGGGTAATGACCGTGAACGCAGTCCTGTGCAAGGGCTGTGGGGCTTGCGCCGTAGCTTGCCCATCCAAAGCCATCCAGCTCAGTCACTTCACCCCAGCTCAAACGATGGTCATGGTTGAAGCCTTGGTTTAAATCCCTTTAGAGGAGGTAAGCCATGAACATAGTAGTGTGCGTGAAGCAAGTCCCCGATACCGAAATCCGCATCCCGGTCCAAAATGGCAGAATTGTGGAAGAAGAGATAAAGCAATACGTGGTCAACCCTTACGACGAATTCGCCATAGAAGAAGCCCTACGGATAAAGGAGCGCTTCGGCGAGGGCAAAGTCACGCTCATCACCGTTGGCCCTGAGAGGGCCAGGGAAGCCCTTCTCACCGGCTTAGCCATGGGTGCCGACGAAGCCATCCACATAAATGACCCCGCTTTGGAAGGGCTTGACGCCTTCGCCACTGCCAGGGTCCTCGCTACAGCCATCAAGAAAATCCCCTATGACCTAATCCTGTGCGGGAAACAGGCCGTGGACCAGGACAACGCCCAGATCGGGATAGCTCTGGCGGAACTTCTGGACCTACCTCATGTCTCAGTGGTCACAAAGCTTGAAATCGCTGAAGACAAAAAGACCGCCAAGGCGGAAAGGGAAGTAGAGGGCGGTAAAGAAGTGATTGAAACGACCTTACCGGCAGTCATCACTGCCCAGAAAGGCTTGAACGAACCCCGCTACCCCTCTTTCAAGGGCATAAGGATGGCCCGCCAGAAGCCTTATACCATCTGGACCCTGGCCGACCTTGGCCTAAAGCCGGAAGATGTTGCTCCTCAGACCGAAGTGGTGGTGATAAATCCGCCACC
>CAZPWR010000048.1:0-1715 GCA_964590555.1 uncultured Anaerolineae bacterium
AAATCAACTTTCGTCCGGAGGCAGAGCCTATGGAACTTAGAGCCTTGGCCGAGAGGGTGGCCGAAAAGTTCCCAATAAGAGAGCGGGATTTGAGGCGCACCTTTGAGGCTTTGCTCACCACCGATAACCTTTGGGAAGTCCTGGATTTAACCGATATCCCCATCATGACTTTTTGCGAGATTTGGGAGGAGCTGGCTCACGCAGGGCTTGTAGAGGTGAGCGATTCTTCCTTAAAATTGACCCCCAAAGGCCGAGAACTGGCTGCGTCCCTTGAAATAACCCCAATCCGCGATTTCGCCTGCCCCCGCTGCAAAGGCCGAGGTATAGAAATAGAGCTCCTCAAAGAAGTGGCCGAAAAATTTAAAGCCATAGCCAGCAGCCGTCCTGAAGCCATAAGGGATTACGACCAAGGCTATGTCTTAGAGGAGGTAACGGTAGCAAGGGTGGCCTTGATGTGGCAAAAAGGGGACTTGGCTGGGCTTAACCTTATGGTCCTTGGGGACGATGATTTAGTGAGCGTGGCCGCCTCCCTCACCGGTGCCCCAAAAAGAGTTACGGTTATTGACATAGACGAGAGGCTTTTGGATTTCATCCAGAAAGTCTCGGATGAAGAGGGACTTAAAATTCAGGTTCTTAAGCATGACCTCCGCTACCCCCTCCCCGAAGAACTCCAGGGAGCCTTTGATACCTTCATTACCGACCCGACGGAATCGTTCAAGGGGATGAAGGCTTTCCTGAGCCGCAGCTTATCTTGCCTAAAAGGCCCTGGAAGCGCCGGCTACTTCGGGTTTACTCGGAGGGAAGCCTCCCTCAAGAAATGGCAAGCTATCCAAAAGTTTCTCCTGGAGAAAGGAGCTGTCATCACCGACATCATAGACGACTTCAACGTTTACGCTAATTGGCCCTACATGGAATCAATGCGGGCTTGGAAGCACCTTCCTATCCGTGTGTTGCCCCAAAAGGAGTGGTATAAATCGGCCCACTACCGGATAGAGCTTTTGGAAAAGCCTGGGCCAGATACTGAAGTTTTCCCCTTGGACCTTTACGATGAAGAAACCGCTACGGTTTAAGGAGGGAGCCGTGTTTGACCCAAAGTTTGCTTGCTTAGTGTGCGGAGCGGCCGAAGGGGAAACGGAGCTAAACGCCTTTGACAATGCGCTCTTGGAAGCGGGCATTGGGGATATAAACCTGGTGAAGGTTTCAAGCATAATGCCTCCAAAGGTAAAGGTTGTGGACAAACTGAACCCTCTGCCTAAGGGGGCTTTCCTCCCAACAGTGTATGCGACGGTTTCCTCCTCCACTCCGGGGGAAATAATCTCGGCTGCAGTCGGTTTTGGCCGGTGCCAGGATGGATTCGGAGTGATTATGGAAGCGGAAGGTATAGGGAAAAGCGAAGAAGAGGTGCGGAAAGAAGTTGAAAGAAAGATTGAATTTGCCTTAGCCCGCAGAGGCTTAAGGCCCGAGGAAGTCCGTATAGTTTCGGTTTCTTGGCAAGTAAAGAAGTGTGCCTCGGTTGTGGCAGCATGCATTTTCTTTTAACTGGATACAAAGGAGGCAAAAACTATGAATAAAGGCTTGGTGATTGGGGCACTCGTAATCATCGGTGCCTTGCTCTACTTGATAATAACGGGGCTTGGTGGCTCATCCGTCTACTACATTACCGTAGGAGAGCTTAAAGCAAAAGGCCCATCCATCTACGGCAAGACCGTGAGGGT
>CAZPWR010000049.1:0-4307 GCA_964590555.1 uncultured Anaerolineae bacterium
CGAAGCAACTTCCCGCCATCGGTTTGATATTGTTTCGGCGTGACCTCACAAGGACGTTCGGAAGTTTATTCAAGCCCAACCATTGATTGCCCAGGCTTAATTGGCAGGCCTTTGCTGCGGAGGAAATCCTCCGCTGCAAATAGAAATTCCAGGAGGAAGGGTCGGGTAGAAGCCTTGCCCATGTGCCCAACCCTTATAATCTTGCCCTCAAATGGCCCAAGCCCACCCGAAACCAGTATGCCATAATTCTTAGCCAGATACCTCATCAGCTCTTCAGCCGAAATGCCGTCAGGCATCTTGACGGCAGTAGCTATGGGGGAGGCCCATCGCTCTTCAACCAGCATGTCAAACCCAATGGCTTTGAGCCCCTCCCTTACGGCTTTAGCTGCCTTGCGGTAGCGCTCAAAGTGAGCCTCAAGGCCTTCCTTCTCCACGATGCGCTTCAAACTCTCCCTTAGAGCCACAATGTTATTTGTGGGCAAGGTTACGGGGTAAGGGTGCCAATCGGCCCATTCTTCGGCATATTCCTTCCAAGTCTTGAGGTTCAAATACCAACCGCACAGGCTTTCGTTGCGTCTCACATGCTCCCAAGCTTCTGGGCTTACCGAGATGAAAGCCAAGCCTGGGGGACACTCCAAACATTTATTGGCCACAGTGACACAAAAGTCTATTTTCCATTCGTCCACAGGAAGTGGTACTCCCCCAAGCGATGAGATGGCATCCACGATGAGGAGCAAGCCTTTTTCTTTAGCCACTTCGGCTAACTCTTTAAGCGGGTTCAAGACAGTGGTAGAGGTCTCGTGGTGGACGATGGCTACACCTTTGGCTTCGGGGTGTTCTTGCAAGAGACGCCTCAAATCCTCAGGGTCAAGGGGATGGCCCCATGGTGCTTCCAGATTTATTACGTTGAGTCCCCAGGATTTGGCTATGGTGGCTACTCTCTCGCTGAAGAAGCCGTTTGTTCCCACTATCACGGTATCACCTGGGGAGAACGCGCTTCCAAAGGCCATATCAATAGCCGCCGAGCCTGCTGCCGGGAGCATGAAAAGGTCATTTCGGGTCTGAAAGACTTTCTTGAGAAGGCTAAGGGTCTCAGTGTAGATTTCCATCCACTCGGGGCCGTAATGCCTTGGGGTAGGTCTGGCCATTGCTGCCAGGACCTCTTCATCTACTTCGCATGGACCAGGGATAAAGAGTTTGTAACGCATGGTTTTTCCCTCCTTCTAATGCTACAGAGGTTTAGCGAGCTTTTCCAAAGTTTCCCTGAATTCCAGCCACCTAATCCGGGAAAGGCCGAGTTTGCGTCGCAAGTGCTCAGGCTCCATCCCAGCCTTAAAATCCTTTAAAGCTCTTGTCCAACGGAGCATCTCAAAAGTCACGCTGCGGTTCAATCCTGCCGCTTGAGCTAATTCGTGGAGGACATACTCCAAATTGCGGCCGGTGCACTCAAAGAGCTTGCCTTTCGGTTTGTATTGCTCAAGGTAGGCCTTGAAAGCAGGGATTATTTCTGGCAAAAGGGCAAGTTTGCGCTCTTTGTATTGCATCTTGGGGTTGGAATAGCGGATTAGAACTGCCGGTGAAGCTGGGTCGGAGAAGTCAAAGTCTACAGGGCGCAGGTTCAAGCATTCGCTCTTCTTCATCCCTGTGCTCAAAAGGAGTAGGAAGAGCAATAGGGGCCTGTAATCGGGTTCAGGGCCGGAGGCTAAGCGGTTAGCTGCACTCTTGAGTGCTTCTATTTCTTCATCCGTCAGGACATCTGGTAAAGGAGGCTTTGCTGGTTTGTGGGGTATAGGTGCAGCAGGGTCTTCCGGTATTGCTCCAATCTTGCGGAGCCAACGGAAGAACACTTTCAAAGTTGTAAGGCGTCGGGCATAGGATTTAGGTTTGCAGGGGACGCCTCGCTTGTAGAGTAGATAATCCAGGAAGCCTTTTAAATCCTGGACACTTATGGAGCCAATCGGCCTTTTATCCCCAAGGTAGCGGGTTAAGAGGCTGAGGTCCCAGAGGAAGGATTTCCTTGTGTTGAGGGTAAACCCCTCTCTTTCCATGTAGCCTTTGAAGGCTTCCACGGCTTCGGCGAGCGGTGTGCGGGCTTTTAGCTTCGCCTCTTCCAGGAGGGGGAGCTGCTTTGCCATGCCGTTTCCGGCCCTTTTATCCAAATTTCAGAGAAAGGCAGCATCGCCTTCTTCTCTTTCTTCTCGTGCACTACGCTTATGCGGATTTGCTGGCTCTGGGTGGAATTCCCCGCCGAATCGTAAGCTACAACGTGTATTACGTGGGTCTCGGTGTAGCCGACCGTATCGGATATGATTGTCATGCCGTTGGAGAAGACGAGCTTAACCGCATCGCCTTCGGCAAAGCTCTCGCCTACGACCATCTCTTGCCAGATGACAGAGCCATCGGGGTTAGTTATGGGGACAAGGGCGGTTATAACCTGGCCGGGAATGGGGATGGTATCGGACATTTTGATTGTCCACTTGAAGCTGTATGGTGGAACGGAGCTCTCCCCAATCTTAGTGTTATCCAGGTAGAATTCAACCCTGTCCATGGAGACGTTATCGGTAGCTCGGGCCTGGATGTTCACCCACTCGTCTTGCTCCATGACGTAAACATCCCCATCATCAGGGTGGATTATTTCCACTTTGGGCGGGGTATTGTCCACTGTGACCTGGACGATGGAGCGCTTCAGGGTTTGGTCGTGGTCCACGACCGTAAGCTGCAGGGTGTAGAGGCCTTCAAGCCCTGAGGTATCCCAGTATTCCAGCACGCCGTTATTCACCTGATGGTAATGGTCGCCGCCGATTTGGGTCCAGGCTGAGGGGTTTAGCCCTTTGCCGAATTCCAACCTGTAGAGCATGAAATTCGGGGAGAGGGCATTGCCTATTATCGGGACTACGCCGCGGACATAAGAGTAGGGGATGGGGTTGAGTATGGCCACGTCTCCGCCTTGAGGGGCTGGGCCGTAGGAGTCGTCGTAAACGGTTGGTGGTTGGGGTATTCCGGCCATCTTAACCCAATCGGCGGCTTCGGGAGGATAGATTTCGTAGACCCTTTCCTCCACTAACTCCGGTGGGGTGTAGGCGGTAGCGAGTTTGCCGTTGGCTTTGTTTACTAAAAATGCTTGGTGGACAGTGCAGTAGGTTGTAGGCTCTGTCCCGTTGATGAAGATTTCCTTGACCCTGTGAGGGCAGTAGGGATTGGGAAGCTGGCCTGATATGGCACAAACTTCCACTTCTATAAGGCCTGGAGGGCGCTGGAAGTCCTTTTCTACGGGGTTAGGGCTTACGAGGCGCTCTACGAGGCCTTCATTGTAAGCTCTTTCCATGATGTTGTGCCAGATTGGAGCAGCCCCTCTGGACCCTGGGACCCGCTCCATCGGTTCGTTATTGGTATTTCCTACCCATACTCCAACGCATATCTGCGGGGTGTAGCCAATAGTCCATGCATCGCGCCAATCGTTCGTAGTTCCGGTTTTAACGGCTGCTGGGCGCGATATCTGGAGCATGTTGTTGGGGCCGAAGGCTGCGATGCGTGCTTTGTTGTCGGAAAGGATATGGGTTATAAGGTAAGCCAGCTGAGGGCTCAGGATTGGCCGAGATTCTGGACCTGTAAATTGCTTGAGCACTCGGCCGTTCTTGTCTTCAACCCGCAAAATTGCCACAGGCTGGAGTTCCCGATAGCCGGGAAGGCGCTTCTCCGGCGGGACTGGCTCACCCATCATTGTTCCGTTGTTAGCGAAAACAGTGTAAGCGAAAACCATATCCAGAAGAGTTACTTCTCCTCCGCCAAGGGTCAGGGAGAGGCCGTAATGGTCAGCGTTCAGAGTTGTTATCCCCATGCGGTGGGCGACGTTGATGACGTTCTTAACCCCTACTTTGCTTAGAGTCCAGACAGCTGGGATGTTGTAAGAGCGGGCGAGGGCATTGCGCAAGCTCTGAGGGCCATGATACTTGCGGTCGTAATTGACAGGGCAGTAAGGAGGGTTAGGAGGGTCGGGGAAGCACATCGGTACGTCTAAAAGCATAGTGGCCGGGGTGAAACCCTGGGCTAAGGCTGTGACGTAAGTGAACGGTTTGAAAGCGGAGCCAGGCTGGCGGGGGGAAATGGCCATGTTGATTTCGCCATCTATTTCCTCGTTCCAGTAGTCAATGCTCCCCACCATGGCTAGGATTTCACCGGTCTGGTTGCGCATCACCACTACTGCGGCATTGGAGGGCTTTTTCTCAATCTTGGGGTCATTGCGGAGGGCTTCAATGTGCTTGCGAGCTTCTTCCTCTGCCAGCTTCTGAAAGTCCATATCCAAAGTC
>CAZPWR010000050.1:0-2690 GCA_964590555.1 uncultured Anaerolineae bacterium
GGGGGTAAAAGGGGCCAATCGCAAACCCCTGCAACCTCGCCTACAAGTAGGACCCAAAACCTTGGCGGACCCTCAGCCGACGGGGGTGGGAACCATAATAACCCTGCTGCGATGGAGGTATAGGGGCCCAAGGCTTTCCAATTTTTCAAACGTGGCAAACGTGGGCAGCTCCAGGAGTTTGCGCCTCCAGTCGGCCCGTTGTGCTGGGCCGACTGCTCTTATTTGCCCTATGCTCTCTGCCTTATCCCGCAGCCGAAAGCAAGTACTACGCTGGAAAACCCTAAAGCCTTGGAGCTTTGACCTAAAATCTTGCGTTTCTTTGAACCTTAAGGTAAACTATTGCCACCATTCCGTTGGCGTAGAGGAGCCATGCTGGTCCAAGCATACAAACTTGAAATCAATATGTCACCTCACAGCAGTGAGGAGTTTGAGTACGAAGCTATTGCCTACGTTGATGCTGACCTTTCCCAAACTCTTCCTTACCTAAACGCCGTGCTTCCCAGGGGGATATACCTTCCCGATGCTCCGGCTTTGTCTTGGCGCTACGAGAACCACAACATATGCTTCTGGCCGGACCGAATTGCCGTAGACCATCTGGAAAGCCGGGAGGAAGCTGAGGAATTAGTGGAGAAGCTTGTTGCATTGGTAAACAAGGTTTGGGAAAAGCGACAGGAAATTCAGCCCGATTTCACTACGCGTCGCCCTCCGCAGCCTTTGGAAGTTTACAAGTTCCTGCCCGGCTTGAACTGCGGAAAATGCGGTGAAAGTTCATGCTTCAATTTTGCTTTGAAGCTCGCTGCTGGCCAAAGTTCCCTTGAAAATTGTCCTCCCCTTAGCGAAAAGGGCATGGAGGAAAAGAAAGGGCAACTGGAGAGATTGCTCGGCAACCGCTGGCCCGAGGGTTGGCTTTAGGATACGGACAGGAGGAACTCGCGGGCTTTTCGGGCGGCTTGAGCCCTGTGGCTCAGGCGGTTCTTCTCCTCAAGGGTAAGCTGAGCTACGGTCTTGCCCAGCTCAGGCAGGAAAAAGACAGGGTCATAGCCGAAGCCGTGCTCTCCCTTAGGCTCTAAAGCTATTAGCCCTTCCATCACCCCCTCAAACGTGTGGACTTCTCCATCGGGGTGGGCGATGGCTATGATGCAGCGGAAGCGGGCGGTCCTTTCCGGCCAAGGTACACCTTCCATCCTCTTGAGCAGAAGCTCATACCTTTCTTTGTCCGATTTCAGCCCCCCATAGCGTGCCGATAGCGGGCCGGGGGCTCCTCCCAGCGCGTCCACCTCCAAGCCCGAATCATCGGCCAAGGTTATGAGGCCAGTGGCTTTGGCCCAGGCAATTGCTTTGGCAACAGCGTTCTCCCGGTAGGAGCCGGCCTCCTCCTCCACTTCAAGCTTGAGCCCTTCCTTCTCCGGCCACGTAAGCTCAAAGGGAAGGCCTTTCAGGAGCTCAAGGTACTCGGCCAGCTTTCCTTTATTGTTAGTGGCGATAAGAAGTTTGCGCATTTTCACCCTATTGAGAGAAATAAGCTTCGGCTGGCATGCCAGCCTTGAGTTTCCCTTCTGGATTGGGCAGGCGAATCTTCACCCGGAAGACCAGGTTGACCCTTTCCTCCTTGGTCTGCACGCTCTTGGGAGTGAACTCGGCTTGCGGAGATATGTAAGAAACTTCCCCTTCAAACACCTCGCCGGGGAAAGCATCAACTTTAACTTTGACTTTCTGTCCGAGGCGGACCAGGCCCAGGTCGGGCTCAGGAACGTATACGGTAAGGGTTAGTTCATCCAAGTTGGCAACTTTCAGAATCGCAGCGTTTGGGGGAACGAGCTCCCCCTCCTCAAAGGCTTGGGTAGTGACCCAGCCGCTCATGGGGGCGTAGAGGAACAGCTTTTCGCGCTTTGCCTTCAGGGCTTCTAAGAATGCTTTGGCCCTTTCCACTTCCGCTTCCGCAGCCTCAATGTCCTCGGCTCTGGGGCCTTTCTTCAAAGCCTCAAGCTTGGCCTTGGCCAGCTCCACCATCGCTTCCGAAAGCTTAAGGTTAGCTTCGGCTTTGTGGACTTGCTCTTTGAGGGAAAGTGGGTTCGCTTTTATCCCTTTTAGAACTTCCAGGGTTTTCTGAGCTTGGTCCAGGGAGGCCTTCAAGGCGTTGTATTCCTCCCAAGCGAGGCTTAACCTCTGGGAGGCAAGGTTCCATTGGTAGAGAAGCTCATCAAGCTGATGGCGCGGAAACTCTATGGTTTTGGTGATGACTCCGCCTCCTGGAAGCGGGATTTCCACCACAGTTCCCTTCTCCAGAGCAGGGACCGTTTCCTCATACATTGAAACCTCAGTTTCGGCGGCTTGGATTTGGGCATAGGCCGCTTTTAAGGATGCTTCCATGACTTTTATCTGGCCTTCCAAGGTGTGGATTTGGGCGTCCAAATCCTGGGGGTTAGCTAACATCGCTTTAGTTACTTCCAAGATTTTGCGAGCTGTATCCCTGGCAGCCTCGGCCTGAGCGAGCTCCGCTTTGGCCTTCCGGATGTCTTCGGCTCTGGGGCCAGCTTTGAGGAGGGCGAGTTTGGCTTCGGCTAAGCGGAGGGCTGCTTCAGCCTGGCGTATCTGCAGGTCCAAAAGCTCAGTGTCCAGCTCTCCCAAGAGCCGCCCCTCTTTATCCCTCTCCCCTCTCCCTCCGCGCCACCCCACAATCCGTACCCCAC
>CAZPWR010000051.1:0-2486 GCA_964590555.1 uncultured Anaerolineae bacterium
GGAAGCCGAAAAGTTGCGAGCTCAAGCCCTAACCCTCCGAGAAGAGGGGCCAGGCGAGGCTGAGCTTGCCGTAAGAGTGCTTTTGCGGACTGGCCGCCTTAACGAAGCCCGGCGCTTGCTGGAAGAGCAAGCCGAAAGAGAACGCCGAGAGCCCATCTTAAAGCCCAGAGCCCACCGTGAAACTTTACTTCTATTATCGCTAATTTTAGCTTTCCAAGGGGAAGCTGAAACCTCTTACCAATGCGCTCTGGAAGGAACACAACGAGGCCAGCTGCTCCACTCCCCTTTTGTTACCCCTGTAGGCTACATGCGGCAAGGGCATTCCTGGCTTATACGAGATGACCCCCAAAGCTATTCCATTGCCTGCCAATGCTATAAAGAAGCCATAACCATAAGCGAGCTACTTTCAGGCACGTCTTCAGGATTAGCTTATATTTTAAGAGCCTCAACATATTGCCTGACTAATTCCTCAGTCCACAATCTCCTCACGTAGGGGCAACCAGGGCGAAGGCTCTTGCAGAAAGGGAAGTGAATGTAACCGCCGATCTCTGGTTTACTAAAGGGGGCTTTGATAGATTCTCTGAGATCTTCTTGCGGTTTTCGGCAAAACGTTACTTTGAAGGGCCTATTATGCAGGTTGAGCTCCTAAAGATTGCAGTCTCTCTAAAATATACCCAGTACCTAACAACAGGCAAGGTGTGTAAACGGGTGGGCCTATTTAAAATCTGCCGCAACAATTATATCTCCGAAGCGTAAGGTGGCTCAATTACCGCCCTCCCTTTTCCGTCCACAATGGCAAGCAGAACCAGCGCACATGAGAGTGCACAAGGCGAATTTCTTCCCACCGCAACCATCCCAGAGGGTAGCGTTTTTGCCATCAACAAGCAAAACTCATCCCCAGTTATTTCGGAAAGGCTTGGGATTTCCCAGTTTTTGGGGCCGTTGGCCGTAAGTGCCCAGAAACCGACTGGCCGCCCCCCTTGATCCTTAAATAGAGCACGTATTTTAAGGAGCGAAAGCCATCACGATAGCTGAGGCGTGGGGAAAGCAAGAGCGCTTGCTGGCCATAGGGGTGCCATAACCTGCTCTTTGTTCCCCCGGCTTCTGTCCCGAAAGCGGAATCCCAAAGCTTGCAGTAGCCTCTCGGTAAGCTCCAATTGGCTTCTATCGTCCCAGTTGATATAATTGCAAGGGAAAGGCGTTTAGCTTACAATGGGAGGATAAGCTATGGGCAAAATCCCTATCCAATGGAACAAGCTTTGGAATGCTTTCAAAAACATCGCCATCGTCTTTTCCTTCAGCATTAACCTCATCCTCTTCATAGCCATAATCCTCCTCCTGGACTTGCTCTTCTGGAAACTTCCACAAGCCTACCCAGAAGTTGTAAAACCTAAAGTTGCCAGAATCTTGACCGAGCTAAACCGGTTGGAAGAGGCCACTATAAACGTCAAAGTCCCCATAAGCGATACCATCCCCATTGAGTTCACATTGCCCCTCCATGCCCGGACCAAGGTTACCGTCGTAGGCTCTGTTCCCCTCAGCACTAACGCCAATTTCGTCCTCCCAGGGGGAGGAGGCTCAATAAGGGGAACCGTAAGCTTGGCTCTTCCCCCTGGCCTAAAGTTGCCCGTAGAACTTTACATAGAGGTGCCAATAAGCCAAACAATCCCAGTGCGTATGGAGGTTCCGGTCTCTATCAGGCTCAAGGATACGGAATTGGGGACAGTGCTGCAGAATTTGAAAGGGGAGCTGGTGCCGCTGTTAGAGCCACTCGCTAAATGAGCTGGGAAAAGAAGGCAAAGGCCAGAGCCGCTCTACAAAAAGAGATAGGCTTCATCACCAAAGATTGGGGCGGGAAAATCCCAATTGCCCTCGTTTACCCCAACACCTACTACATTGGCATGTCCAGCCTTGGCTTCCAGACCATCTATCGCCTTTTCAATGCCGAAAAGGACGTGGTCTGCGAGAGAGTTTTTGCTGACCCTCTCTTTATGGACGAAGCAGGGCCTATTTCCCTGGAATCGCAACGCCCTTTAGCCGACTTCTCAGTAATAGCTTTCTCCATCCCTTACGAGCTTGATTACTTCAACGTAATTGAGGTGCTGAAGCGCAGCCGCATCCCCCTCCTTTCCAGCGAGCGGGAGGAAGGAGATGCTTTAGTCATTGCCGGCGGGCCAGCTGTCTCGGCTAACCCTGAGCCCCTGGCCTTGTTCGTGGATGCTTTCGTGATAGGCGAAGGGGAGGAGGTCATACCGGAGTTGGTGGCTGTTTTGAGAGAGGCCCTAACCCTTCCTCGGAATGAGCTCCTCAGGGCGCTAAAGAAAGTTCAAGGCGTTTACGTCCCCCTCTTCCATTCCCCTTCCGATCCCCCTGTCGCCAGGCGGTGGGTCCGCAACCTGGACCTTTACCCGGTCCACTCAGTTGTGCTTACGGAGGAAACAGAATTCGGCGGAATGTACCTTGTGGAGATAGAGAGGGGCTGCGGG
>CAZPWR010000052.1:0-3128 GCA_964590555.1 uncultured Anaerolineae bacterium
GATAGCCTCTGCTGTGGATTGGCCAGAATTTTCGGAGAAGGAATTGGAAAAGCCTTGGGTTAGCCTCAAGTTCGGGACATGGTATCTTGCCAAGCAGAAAGAGAGGTTTGGCCATTGGTTCAAGGCCTTAGCGGCCTATAATGCTGGCCCTGCGAGGGTAGCAGGCTGGTGGGAGCAAGCCGGTGGTGACCCTGACCTATTTGTAGAAATCATCCCAGTGGAAGAGACAGTTCGCTACATAAAGGCAATTTACGAGCAATACGCCGCCTACAGGAAAGTATACCGCTCCTTTCCTTGGCTTTTGGCTGAAAGCCAGAGCAAAAGCCTTGAAAATGCCTTGCCTTGAATTCAGCTTTTGTGTATAATCCTCTTGGGAAGGGGTGGGAAATGCTTACCAAGAGGCGTCAGGAGTTCCTCAAGGCAGTGGTAGAAAAGCACCTTGTTACAAGGCAGCCTGTTCATTACACCGATGTTGCTGAAGCTTTAAGGGTGAGCCCTTGGACCGCTTACGATATGCTCACTGCCCTGGCCGAAGAAGGCTATTTAGAAGTAATCTACCAAGTGGATAGGGAAGAGGAAACGCCTGGGCGGTCAAAGGTAAAGTTCAAGCCAACTCCTTTGGCCTTCAATGCCTTGGGCAGTTGCTCTAAAAAGGATTGGGAAAGTATCCGCGCTGAACTGTTACAGCATCTTGAGGAAGCCGACCGGAAGGGAGCCAAAGCTATCATAAAGGACACCCTTGCTGAGCTTTCCAAGATTTCCAACCCCTTAATTTTTTGCGCTAAGCTTATCTTAGCTTTAATCCTTGCCCTATGGACTATCCGCAAGACAGCGCAGGCTTTAGTTCTGTTGAGGGAAGCCGTAACTTCCTTCAGCACCACTGAAACAGCCCTTGTCCTCTTGGCTGGGCTGATAGTGGGCTATATCTGGAGGTCTGGCAAGAAAGGATTGGGCAAAGCTTTCAATGGTTACCTCCCCAGGTACATAAATGAGGTCAGGAGGTTGGAGGAGGAAGATAGGGAGAAACTCCTGAGTTTCGTCAAAGATGTCACAGAGCTGATCCCAGCCCAAGGGTGAACCTGAAAGGAGGTTTTTTGTGCTCACAAATTTTGGTCTTTTGGGAGGGAAGATGGCCAGGATAGCCATTGTCACAGATTCTGCGGCGAACTTGCCGGAAGAGTTGGTAAAGGAGCATAACATAACAGTAGTGCCCATTTACCTCTTCTGGAACGGTGTGACTTACAGGGATGGGATTGACCTTTCCTCTTCAGAGCTCTATAGGAGGCTAAGGGAAAGCACTACTTTGCCCAAGACTTCAGCCCCTTCGGTAGGTGATTTCCTCAAGGTTTACCTGGCTTTGGCCCAAAAAGCCGAGGTGATTATTTCTATCCACCTTCCCCCTAACCTCAGTGCTATTTATGAGGCTGCTCGGGCCGCTGCGCAGATGGTGGAAGGGGCCAAAGTTTATGTAGCCAATGCCCACACCGCTGCTGCCGGGCAAGGTCTTGTAGTTCTGGAGGCGGCAAGGCTTGCCAAGCAAGGGGTTGAGCCGGAAAGGATTTTGAAGCGGGTTGATGAACTTGGCCTTAAAGTCCAACTTTACGCTTTCCTGAGCACTCTTAAGTACCTTTACTTTGGGGGAAGGATTGGGCTGGCCTCGGCTCTTTTGGGCTCTGCCCTACAGATGTGCCCCGTGCTTTACTTGAGGGACGGGATAGTGGATGTTTGGTCCAAACCGCGAACCCGTTCCAAAGCCCTTCAGGAGCTTTTGAGGATTGCGGAGCAGAAAATCGGGAACCGAAGGGCTCACCTGGCTGTTATGCACGGGGATTCACTTGAGGATGCCCTTTACCTTAAGGAGGAGCTGGAGAAACGCTTTGATTGTGCTGAGCTCTTCGTCACTGAGTTCACGCCTGTAATGGGAGCTCATACTGGCCCAGGGCTTGTAGGTATCGCTTTCTGGTGCGAAGAATAAATATGCGCCAGAGGAGGTAAGATATGCTTTGGGGCACTCTGTGGGTAGTTATTTCTTACCTTCTTGGCTCTATCCCCTTCGCTTTCATCATCGGAAAGCTCAGGGGGGTTGACCTGCGCACGGTAGGGACCAGGAACATAGGTGGGAGTAACCTTTGGCATTCGGTGGGGAAAGTAGAGGGGACAATTGCGGCTATTCTGGACATTGGCAAGGGGGCTTTGGCTGTTTGGCTGGCCCAGAAGCTCGGTTTTCCCCATTCCATCCAAGCGGCAAGTGCTGTAGCAGTAGTGGCTGGGCACGATTGGCCAATTTTCCTCCGGTTCCAGGGAGGGAGAGGGATGGGCCCGGCCCTGGGGGCAATGCTCCTTTTAGTTCCGAAAGCTATGCTCTTATCCTTAATCTTTTATGCCCTCGGTTTCTTCACCAGGGCCCTGGGGCTTGGAGTAGGAGTTGGGGTGCTGGCCTTGCCCTTCTTCACCTGGCTTAAGGGCTATCCATTCCCCCACATAGCGGCTTCAGCCATCATGTTCATCTTCATGGTTATCCGGCGGCTTACGGGGATAGGGGTTTTGGAGGAAATAAGGGCCTCTCCCCATAAAGGGAAGCTTATAGCTTACCGTGTGCTTTTTGACAACAATTACGGCTGGAGGAGGCCCGTGTAACCGTTGTATGGGTAGCGCTTTTTGGACTGTTGGCCCTGGCGGCGGGGTGTTGGGCCCGGAGAAGAAAGAGGAGCACAATTAGCGCTGAGTTCCCCTTACAACCGCACCCAGGCCAAGGGATGGTCTGGCGCAGGATTCCCGATAATCCAGCCCGCCGTGCGCAGCACGTAGCGCACCAGCCAAGCTATTAGCAGGTTCAGCCGAGGGAAGTGCTGATCACTGACTGGATGGGTCTGACGGGCCTCCAACGCCTGGGGTAGGTCCTGGGCGGATCGGTGTAATGGGCCAATAGATCGTTACCAACCTCTTTATCACAAGATAAAATCAAATCAGCGCTAATACGGTCCAAGATGATTGGTGGGAAGAGAGCAATGGCCTCATCCCCATTAAGCACAGCCAGGGCAAGGCCACAAGTGCTGTAAGCTATGAAGCGAAGCCTATTACGGGCATCGCATGCTGTCCATTGGTATCGGGGCAAATGGTGACGGCTT
>CAZPWR010000053.1:0-4936 GCA_964590555.1 uncultured Anaerolineae bacterium
CTCATCCTGGCCGGGGTAGCGATGGGAGCACTCCTTTCCTCCGCCACTACTTTCTTCATGTTCACGGCTCGCGAAGCCTTCCACACCATCAACCTCCTTGGCTGGCTCATGGGAAGCCTGGCCCTGGCCGATTGGGCGCGAATTAAAACCATTGCCCCTTACATAGCCATAGCTTTCGGCATAATCGCTTACTATTCTCACATCCTGAACGTCCTCCAGTTGGACGAAGAGCAAGCCATGGCTTTGGGGGTAGAAGTGGAAAGGGTCAAGCTCCTCATAATAGCTGCTGCCTCTTTAGCGACAGCAGCGGCAGTTTCTGTGAGCGGAGTCATCGGCTTTGTGGGCATAATCATACCACACGTAGTGAGGCTGATATGGGGTCCGGATTACCGCTTCCTATTGCCCATGAGCGCAGTCCTGGGGGGGCTTTGCCTCATTTTGGCCGACGGATTAATTCGCCTCATCTTTGCCCCACGGGAATTGCCGATTGGGGTGGTTACAGCTTTTCTGGGAGCGCCCTTCTTCCTCTACCTCCTACGCCGCTACAAGAAAGAGGTTTTTTACTTTTAGCGGAGGTGCTGGGATGGCCCTATTGGAAGTGAAGGACGTCCATTTCAGTTACGATGGGAAGCCAGTGCTTAAGGGTGTGAGCTTGGAGGTATCGGGTGGGGAGATATTGGGCCTAATAGGTCCAAACGGTGCGGGAAAATCCACCCTTATAAAGCTTATAGCCGGCATCCTTGTTCCCCAAGAGGGAACGATAGAAATCCTGGGCCGTCCAATTAAAAGCTGGAAGAGGCAGGACTTGGCCCGAGTGGTGGCCTTGGTTCCTCAAGGAGCTTACGTTCCCCCAACCTTCACGGTATGGGAAAGCGTCCTTCTGGGCCGAACCCCTTACCTGCACTTTCCCGGAATCCCCAGCAAGAAGGACATAGAAGCGGTGCAAAGGGCCATGGAGTGGGCGAGGGTAGAGCACCTCAAGGATAACTTTATAGGGGAGCTATCGGGGGGAGAACGCCAGAGGGTAATCCTGGCCAGGGCCCTCGCTCAAGAACCCAAGGTCCTTCTCCTGGATGAACCAACTGCTCACTTGGACATCCACCACCAAGTCTCAACTTTAAAGCTCATACAGGAATTGGCCCGCGCCGAAGGCTTAGCAGTCCTGGCCGTCCTCCACGACCTCAACCTGGCTTCCTCTTTCTCCGACAGGATTGCCCTCTTGGTGGATGGCAAAATCTTGGCTCAAGGTTCCCCGGAAGAAGTGATAGTGGCCGAGAGGCTTCACCGCGCCTATGGAAGCGGTATTTTGGTTATGTCCAGACCCGATAACTTAAACCGTCCAATAGTATTGCCGGACCTTAGAATCTAAAGCGATTTCCCGCGGCACAAAGCCAGTAGCTTTTAACGACGCCGCTCACAGCTGCAGGCTCTAACCTTTGCCCTTCTTAGGCGAGAAATTGCCGCATACGATTAATCGGGCTGAAAGCTTGCCATCCTGTTTGACAAATTGGCTTTTAGTGGGATAGAATTAAGCGGGCTTCAGCCGCAAAAGGAGGTAGCCGTGCCGGAAATCTTGAAAACCGTCCTAAGCTCACCCTTTGAGGTCATTTTATTTCTGTGTGGTTTCTTCGCCTTTCTACTTGGCATCCTGCCAATAAGAGGGAAGATAGATGGGGTACCTGTTAAGGGCCCCTTTTCCTTCGCCACCCGCTTTCTCCTGGGGATTCTGGGCGCTGTGCTCATGCTCTTGGGCATCGGACTGGGTGCTGTGAAGGCTGGCTTTCCTTTGCTTCCTGGTTTAGCCACTGCCACTCCCTCGCCAACGGCAACCCCTTCACTGGTGGTGACCCCTTCTCCAACCCCTACCCCAACGCCGACACCTACTCCAATTCCGACCATAACCCCTACCCCTACTCCTGTTTGCCGATACGATGCCTACGTCACCGATGAGGGTAGGTATCCAGACCCCCGTGAAGGACCTCTGGCCCCAGGACAGCAGATAATTGTAGAGTGGACGATTACCAACAAGAGTTCCTGCCCCTGGATTACCGGCCTGCGGTGGGTATTTATTGGGAACAAGGAAATAGGTGTGCCACCTTTTGTGTCCATCCGAGGGGTTGGGATTGGGGAAAGCATAAAACTACACGAACGCATCTCGGCCCCCAGCAGCCCCGGTCACTACGAAGGTTGGTGGCAGATGAGGGACCCCTACGGGAATCCTTTTGGGGACCGGTCGCGGATAGAGATAATAGTGCAAGAGCCTGCACTTCCGCCGTCTCCTCCAGACTGTGTCAACAATGCCCTGTTCCTGGCCGACTTGACTTATGAAGATAACCCCGCTCAGGGGATTATCCCTGTCGTCAGCCCAGGCCAGAGGATTTACAAAGCCTGGCTGCTGAAGAACACGGGCACATGCCATTGGGGAGAAGGGTACCGTTTGGTGTACGCAGGCGGTGCTGAACTGGACTGGGAGTCGCCGTATGTGCCACCCACAGCCAGCGGGGGCAAAGCGGTAGTGCTGGTCACCTTGTTCGCTCCCACCGCCCCAGGAGAGTACAAAATGTACTGGCGGATGCAGGACCCATCAGGGAACCGATTTGGGGATACCATCTGGGTGTGGATTAAGGTGGAGTGAATTTAACTCACGCCGACTGAATCCAGCCTCTCTGGCCCCTCGGGCAAAGGCCCTTCGGCCTGTGGTCAGCCTCCGCCGACCTTGAACCTTAGGCAGTTTTCAGCGTCTGCCTTCGCCGGCGCCTGGCACTACTTGTGCCCAAAAAGGCCGATTTCCAATCGGCAAAATCAGGTGCTGGCGCTACGCTCCTTCATTAAACTGGAGTATGCAACTGGCATTGCTTTCCCTCGCCTTTTGTGGTATATTTAAATCAGGCAACGAAGTTTGCAAACTTTGTTTCGGATGTCTAAAGCCATCGCTTAGGGGTTACATATGCACATTGAAGACATCCTCCAGTGGATAACCGACCATAAGGACGCCCTGACCTGGCTTTTCGGGGGCGGGGTGCTGACAACATTTAATGGTCTCTCCTTTGGAGGAGAACGATGAGCATTATAACCGTTAACGGCAAACCCTTCTTTGGCCGCGTGGAGGAGCAGAAACAGTTCCGCGCTGCCTTGCAGGAGACCCTCCAGCCGCCGCGCGATGAAACTCTTCCGTACATCATCTTGCTCTACGGCGACGGGGGTATCGGTAAGACCACTCTGGCGCTACGCTTCCGTGACATCGCCGAGAAGGAGAAGCCGTTCAAGGGCAAGGTGCTCACCCTCTGGGTAGACTGGGCAGCTGAACGCGACCGCTGGTCGGAATTGCAGGTGGGATGGGAACACATCCGTCCTGAGACAGTGTTTGACATCCTGTACACCCTGGCTGCCCGCCATGGCTGGGAAAAGGGCTTTGAGGCCTACCGCCGCATCCGTGACGAGCGCCAGAAAGTTGAGGTGAAGGCTCTGCAGGCTTTGCAGATGACCGGCGAGCGGGACGAACTGGCCCCCCTCCGCGGCCTGAGCGCAGGGATTCTGGCGGCCTTGGTGCGCCAGGTTCTCCCCATCATCGGTGAGCGGGGCGAACAACTGACCCGCGTCTTTCTGGAATACGGCATCAAAGTCGGCGCTGAGCAGGCCTATGCTTTACGCCAGAGTTTAGAGGCCCGCCTCCGCTCCCGGCTTGACGTCCGGCAATTTGACCTATACCTCAATCCCCATGAGGCCCTGGCCCGCGCCTTGGCCGACGGTCTCAAGCGCATTAGCCATGGAAAAGCTCTGCTGGTGGTGCTGGATGCCTATGAAATTGTGGACCGCGCCGACCCCTGGATGCGCATCGTCATCCAGAACGCCGGGCCGCGTGTCCTCTGGGTGCTAAGTGGGCGAAACAACCTCCGCGATAGCCGCCCTTACGGGCCGGGATACTTTCGCGGCTACAGCGAAGACTTTCCCCGCCGCCTCTTGGCCTATGACTTGGCCCAACTCGCCCTGCAGGACGTGAAGGACTACTTCGCCGCCGTAGTGCCGACGCGGCCGCTGGATGAGGAGGCTGCTGAGGCTATCCGTCGCGCCACTTACGGCATCCCCCTGGCTGTGGCCCAGGCTGCCGAGATGTGGGCACGGGGCATCCCGCTGAATGAAATCGTCGGTGAGGGTGATGAGGCTACTCCGGGGCGTGAGATTGTCCAGGAAATGATGGCGCGCTACCTGCGCCACGCCGTTCGCGCTGAAGACCGCCATGCCCTATACGCCCTGGCCCTGGCGCGCGGCGACCTGGAAGTTCTGCGGGCCATGCTGGCTCCGGCAGAGGGCGTTCCCTTTGACTTGGAGGCCGAACTGCGCCGCCTGGAGCGGGACTACGCCTCGGTGGTGGCCTTTGAGGGCCGCCTACATGAAGAACCCCAGGCCTTCTTCCTGGCCTATTTGCGGGAGCCGTTCCAGCGCCAGAGCGACCCGGTGCGCAAACTGCTGGCCCGCGCCGAAACAGCACTGCGCGCCCGCCTGGCCCGCATAGAAGCAGAAATACCACTCATTGAGGACCGCCACGCTGACGAGGACTGGCGTCGGACCGTCCTGGACCTGACCGAAATCCTCTTCTGGCAGGAGGAGGAGCGGGCCTGGCCCTTCCTGCTGGCGCGCTTTGTGGAGAGCTTGGCCTACAGTGCTGCTCTGCGCCGAGGCCTACTGGATATCGCCTCCCGTTGGAAGGACAGCCTCTCTGCCCGCGGCAAACGCCGCCTGGAGACCCTGCGCGCCGCTGAGAGATGGTGGCCTTCAGTGGAGGAAGAGAAGGCTCTCCTGACTGAGCTGCGCCGCGCCCTGGAACGGGGCTGGCTGGGTGGCGAGGGCGAGAGCGAGCGCCGCGCTATCCTTGCCCTGCGGGAGGGGTTACTGCTCTTCCGTCAGGGGCACTATTCGGAGGCGCTGGAGAAATACG
>CAZPWR010000054.1:0-5193 GCA_964590555.1 uncultured Anaerolineae bacterium
CCTCCCGTTTTGATTAAGGTCGGCGAAGGCCGACCTTGGGCCGAAGGTCCCAAAAGGCTGATTTCAATCAGCATGAAAAGGTCCGACGAAATTGGGACACACCCTATGCGCTGGGCGTGTCCCAGAATTGTGGGGAATACCCCCAGCCCCCGCCATGGGGGTTCCCCCGTTTTGATCAAGGTCGGCGAAGGCCGACCTTGGGCCGAAGGTCCCAAAAGGCTGATTTCAATCAGCATGAAAAGGCCCGACGAAACTGGGACACACCCCACTTTTTATTCCCTCTCCGATATAATCCCAGCTGGAGGTAATTAATCTGACTCCGACCATAGACTTGTTAGTATTGCTACTTGCACTCCGTGGCTGCTAAGCTTTTCCGTTAATGCTCCCTATACCTTAATTCGTGCCTGAACTTCTTTTTATGCCGACTAAAATCAATCACCTTCCGATTGGCCTTGCTAACCTTAAAACCCGGGCAAATCTCACAAGTTTCAGCGTCAGCGAAGGCTGACGCCAAGCCCTCCGAAAGCCCCAAAAGGCCGATTTTTAATCGGCTCGCACGCTTGCCTTACTCACCGTTTTGCTTTATAATCCCACCAAGCGATAGCCTTTTAAGGAGGTTTTATCAATGCCAACCCTTTCGCTGAAAGGGGTCTTCCCAGCTTTGGTTACACCTTTTGACAAGGATGAAAAGATTAATGAAGAAGCGCTCCGGAAATTGGTCCGTTACCTATTGCCCAATGTGGACGGTTTTGTGCCGGTAGGGACAACGGGTGAGTTCGTGTACATGACCCATGAAGAGCGGAGGAGGGTCTTAGAAATCGTCATAGACGAGGTTAAAGGGCAAAAGCCAGTCATTGCCGGGACAGGAGCTGCCTCAACCGGGGAAGCCATCACCTTAGCTAAAGAAGCCCAGAAAGCCGGTGCTGATGCATGCTTAGTGGTCACCCCTTACTTCATCCGACCATCCGAAAAGGGCATTTTCAAGCACTTCTACGAAATCGCCAAGGCTGTGGATATCCCCATAATCCTCTACAACATCCCCCAAACTACCGACCATTACCTGCCTCGCCGGGTGGTGGAAGACCTTGCCGATATTCCCAACATCGTGGCAATGAAGGATTCCTCTGGTAACCTCGCTTACATGATGGAAATCCTGGAGTATTGCGGGGACCGCATCCAAGTCTTGGTTGGGCACGATGAAATAGTAGTGGGAGCGTTAGCGGCTGGGGCCTCGGGCATGATTTTGGCCTCGGCTAACGTTTACCCCGAGATTTGGCAAGAAGTCTACAAAGCGGTGCAGGAAGGGGATTTGGCTAAAGCCAGGGAGTTACAGTTCCGAGTGCAAAAGCTCAGCCGAATTTTCACCCGCTACGGGGGAGCAGTGGCCGTGAAAGCGGCCCTGAACATGATGGGCCTTGAAGTAGGCAACCCCCGCTCCCCCTTGAAAGGCGTAGGCGGAGCCCTCGTCCACGAGGACAGGGCCGAAATCCGGCTTGAGCTGGAAAAGTTGGGCAAAATAATGCCGGAAGAAGTCACGTTCCACGTAAACTCGGCACCCCTTGAAGAGCGCTTCAAAGAAATCGGCATCGGGCCCGAAGATATTAAGCGAGAAAGGTTGCGCTTGGGGATGGGGGAGGCAGGGGATAAGCTGGATAAAGCAAAGGTTGAGCTTGTAGCTGGCAACCGCCACGGAATCATGGGCGAAGCTTACGCTTACCAGCTCACCTATCCTTTGCCCTTCCGTGAAGCCCTTACCGCCATCCTTGAGCCTAACCTCACCGTCCGTCCGCCCACACTCATAGTGCCTACTGTAGAATTGCGCAACCTCCGGCAGGCCAACATGGTCTATGGGCCTACGCAAGCGGCCATAGCCAGAGCCGTAGCCGATTCCTTAGAGGAGAAAATAATCCCGCCTGAAGCCGTAGAAACCGACCTCATCATTGCCCTCGTCACTATAAACCCTCAGGCCTTGGACCGCCACAAACTGTACCAAAGCGTCTACAAAGCGGCCAAAGAAGCCATCAAGATGGCTTGGGGAACTCAAGCTTAAGGGGGGTTAGCCTTGGAAACGATGATAGTAATTCCCACATACAACGAAGCTGAGAACATCCCCAAGCTCATCGGGGAATTGTTCGCCCTCGCGATTCCAGGCCTCAACATCCTCATAGTGGACGATAACTCCCCCGATGGCACGGGAGAGATTGCCGAAGAGATAGCGGCAAGGCATCCTGGGATTGTCCATGTGATTAAGAGGCCGGCTAAGATGGGCCTTGGCACGGCCTATATCACAGGATTTCGCTATGCCTTAGAGCACAGGGCTCGGTACATAATCCAAATGGACGCCGATTTCTCCCACTCCCCATCCTACATCCCAATCATGCTGGAGAAAATCAAGGAGTGGGACGTGGTTATAGGTTCCCGCTACGTTCCCGGAGGGAAAGTGGATGAACTGTGGGGGATTAACAGGGCCTTCCTGAGCTGGTGGGCCAATCGGGTCTACATCCCGCTTATCCTCAACATGAAAATCAAGGATGCTACCTCAGGCTTCAGGTGCTTCCGCCGGGAGGTGCTGGAAGCAATTGACCTTTCCCGAATACGCTCCAACGGCTATGTCTTCCAAGTAGAGTTAGCTTACCTGTGCGAGCGGATGGGCTTTAAGGTGCTGGAAATACCCATTTACTTTGAAGACCGGCGCATCGGCAAATCCAAGATGGATTTCCCCGTAAAGGTAGAGGCAGCTCTCAGGGTGTGGGAGATAAAGTGGCGCTACCGCAACCTTAAGCCTGCGCAGAGGGAGGTAAGATGAACTGGCTCTTTTTGGCCATTCTATTCCTCAGCCTTTCCATAATTGCTCACGAGTTCGGGCATTTCATCTTAGCCAAGAGGAACGGGGTGAAGGTTGAAGAATTTGGGATAGGTTTCCCTCCCAGGCTTCTGGTCTTTGCCCGCTGGGGCGAGACCATATTCTCCTTAAACTCAATACCTTTCGGTGGGTTTGTGAAAGTGGCAGGCGAGGATGACCCCTCGGTGGAAGGGGGACTTGCTTCTAAGCCTCGGAAAGTCAGAGCCAAAGTCCTCCTGGCTGGAGCAGGGATGAACTTAGCCTTGGCTTTCCTGCTCCTCACTGGGGCCTACATGAGCGGTTACCCTTACCCCACTTTCCAAGTCAAAGTCTTTGAAGTAGCCCCTGGTTCCCCCGCCGAAGCCGCAGGAATAAAGCCCGGAGACATCATCCTCTCAGCCGACGGGGTCAGTTTCCGCAGGCCTGAGGAGCTATCAAGCTACACCGATAAGCACTTGGGCCAGGAGATTTCGCTCGTGGTTAAAAGGGGAGAGCAAACTTTTACCGTCCGGTTGACCCCGAGGCCTTCCCCTCCCCCTGGCGAGGGGCCAATGGGGGTTAAAATAGGTATGGCTTATGTAAAGAGGCATGCTTCCCTTCCAGAGGCCATCCTCTTAGGAACCATGCGCTTTGTCTACGCCTTGATCTTCATCTTTACCGTGCCGGCCCAAGTGATTGCCGGCCTCCTTCCGGTTTCAGCCTTGAGGCCTGTGGGGCCAGTGGGAGCTGTTCAGATTATGAGTGAGGTAGCAGAACAGAGCTCCGTAATGGGCTGGTGGTATCCCTTCTTATCCTTGGTTGGCCTTTTAAACGTAGCCTTAGCCGTCAGCAATCTGCTTCCCATACCGGGCCTTGATGGGGGGAGGCTTTTATTCGTAATTTTTGAGGCTATAAAGAAGCGGAGGATTGACCCCCGCCGGGAAGCTTGGGTTCACGTGGTGGGCATAGTTTTCCTTTTGGCCCTGATGCTTATAATCACATTTTTTGACATCGCTGCTCCAATCCAAAGCGTGGATTGGAACATTTTCTGAAAGGCGACGGGGCAAGAGGATGCGCTGTAGGAATTGCGGAGCCCGCTTGCCAAAAGGTGTCTCGGTCTGCCCCCGCTGCGGAACCCCCCGTAGCCCCGAAGCAGATTACGTCCGATGCCCTTCCTGCCACGAGTTCATAAGCGGTGCCCTGCACATATGCCCCAACTGCGGAGCGGAGGTATGGGAACTTAGAACGCGCTGGGGGATGATAGCGTTAAGCATTGTCTTGGGGCTCCTGTTGGGCTTAATCCTCTACTCGGTCTTTCCCCCGGCCATATCTAACATCATCCGGAGCGATTTCCAATCCCTGGCCTCAAAGCTCTCCCGTCCGACCCCTACTCTCACCCCTACCCCAACCTTCACGCCTTCCCCTGTGCCCACTCCTACCCCAACACCCTCCCCAACCCCCACCTTTACCCCTTCGCCAACCCCGACCCTGCCCCCTTCACCCACTCCAAGCCCGACTCCGGTCCAGACCCCTACTCCAACTCCAACCCCGATGCCGACTCCGACCCCCACTGTACCCTTTGCCTACGCCGCTCCGGAGCCGGTGTTCCCGCCGGACGGTGAATGGTTCCACGGTGGAAATACCATAGTGGAGCTTAAATGGAAACCCCCCGCCGAACTTCCTGCGGGGCATATTTACAGGCTCATAATAAGGTACCGTCAAAGTGGCAACGTTGTAGAAGTTCCGATTCTGGTAGAGAGGCCTGGCTATGTGGTCCCCAGGAGCTTCCACGGCGCAGCAGACCAGCCTGACCGGACCTATGAGTGGCAGGTTCAGGTAATATACCGGACAGAGCAAGGTGGGATAATCCCCTTAAGCCCCTTCAGCCAGCCGCGGGTTTTCCACTGGGATTAACCTAAAACTCTGGCCCCTTTCTTTCACCCTTTTCACCTGACTTTGAAGCGTAAAGTACAAGAGACGCAGAACTTCTCTGCGTTCTCTGTGTCCTTATCACCTGCAAATTGCACCCTTAGACCCTTAGATAAAATCCCCCCGAAGGGGATGCACTCACGCAAGCGATGGACAATGTGGCTCAAACCGACGACAACACTTCAATCCCCCGAAGGGGATTATCTTCGTTGTCACTTGGGCGGGTTAACGCGGGCAAACGCTGCTGGATAGAGCACTGGCGAGTCCGGCGGGAGACAAACGCATCTGAACCATACATCGGCGCAGACCCTGTCCTGCGGAGGAGTTGGGGTCGGAAAAGGGGGGACGTCGGGGGACGGGGTCCCCGGGGGCACCGGGGGAGCACCAGGAGGACTGGTGGGGGAGCGGGGGGGGGGTGGGGGTGCGGCCGGACCATAGGAGTG
>CAZPWR010000055.1:0-2442 GCA_964590555.1 uncultured Anaerolineae bacterium
TTCCAGCGCCCTTTGCAATCTCAGCCAGGCCGTTTACGGCCTGGCCCACTCTTTGGTAAACCCTCAGCAAACGGGGGTAGGCAATCCCCCAGCACCCCCCTGCTCCAAGTGGGGTAAAAGGGGGGCTGTGAGGTGTGCCCCAGAGTGGGACCAAAGAGCAAGGTAGCATAAACGCTACCTATTCGGCCTGAGCGCCCAAGCTCACACGGAGCAAGATGTAGCCAAACACTGCGGAAGCCAATGAGCCGGTCAGAATGCCGAGTCGTTCTAACCCCAGATAATCTACACCGCTCTGTTCAAATGCCAGTGATGCGATAAACAGGCTCATGGTGAAGCCAATGCCGCACAATAGTGCAATGCCGGGAATATGCCGCCAGGCGACACCTTCGGGAAGCGAGGCCAATCGTAGCCATACCCCAATCCAGCACAGCGCACTAACCCCAATCAGATTGCCGAAGAACAACCCGATTGCAATGCCGAGCGGAACGGGATGAAGCACTTCAGCGAAGGAGAGCCCCCTGATCGGGACGCCAGCGTTGGCAAAGGCAAAGGCTGGCAAAACACCGAACGCAACCCATGGATGCAAAGCGTGTTCAAGGCGATGCAGAAGCGACTTTTGTTTGTTTGACTTCGGGCCAAGGCCTGACCCGCGCAGGGGGATGGACATCGCCAGCACGACCCCAGCAAGCGTTGCGTGTACGCCGGATTTTAGGACCGCCATCCATAGCGCCAAGCCAAGCAGGACATAGGCGGCAGGCCTCGTCACACCCAGGCGATTGAGGCAAGCAAGGCCTAAGATTAGCAAAGCCGCAACTACGAGGGCAAGCTTGGACAGTTCGGCCGTGTAGAATAGGGCGATTATGATTATCGCCCCGAGGTCATCAAAGATGGCAATACTCAAAAGGAACGCCTTCAGACTCGCAGGAACACGCCTGCCTAAAAGTGAAAGGACCCCCAACGCAAAGGCGATGTCGGTAGAGGCTGGAATTGCCCATCCTCTCATCGCGACAGCATCTCTGTGGTTAAATGCCACATAGATGGCCGCAGGCACCAGCATGCCACCCACGGCAGCGAACGCCGGCAAACTTGCCCGTTGCAGGCTGGAAAGATGCCCTTCCACCACCTCACGTTTGAGCTCCATGCCGACAAGGAAGAAGAATACCGCCATCAGGCCCTCATTGATCCAAAGTAGCAGGGGCTTGGCGATAGTGAACGTGCCGACCCTCACCTCAATAGGAAGAGCCAGCAATGCATTATAAGCAGCCGCAAGGGGTGAGTTAGCGACAATCAACGCCAACGCCGCTGCGAGTATAAGGATTAACCCGCCCGCAGCTTCAAGACGAAGGAAATCGTGGAGCGGTTTCATTGCACTATCAAGCGAAGCCTGTATGGGCGAATGCGTAACGCCACATGACTTGTGGTTTGACCGGGAGTTCTTTTCCCTTGCCACGCCCTTCCTCCGATGGTCCTAAACTTTTCCATGTTACAGCCGACTTTAGCCGATAAGATTTGACTGGGCTTTAGGCCAGCCCCAGTTCACGCATCCTCTCAGGCTTGAGGGCACCTTCTTCGGTCCAATCCCGGACTGCGTAGTAATCCGCAAGGAGCTTTTCCATGTCGGGAACAGCCCCCTGAGCCCCTCCATCGGGAAGGGGACGGAGAAGAAGGGATGGGAGGCGATCGTCTTGCCGCTTCACCCCCATTTTCACATTGAAGGCACGCTTGAGGTCAAATATGTCCCTACCTATCTTCACAAGCTCATCAATTCCTATATCCCACCCCGTGGCTTCTTGGAGGAGCTTGGCAATCCTTTCCGGACCAGGGCTGCAGAATTGGCACATTATCATGGAGTTGTAGAGGGCACGCCAATCCTGGATGCGAGCTACCATCCAAGCCTTCCCTTCTATACTGAAGCGGTCCCCAGGAATTATCCCGATTTCAGGGATAGCACCACCAGAGTCCACGGCGTAAGGGTCACCTTGCATGTGGCAGGCCCCACGAGGCGATGTGGCGTAGGCCAGAGCGCTACCGAAGAAAGCACGCGGTTCATGCATCGGAACTTCCAGCCCCTTAACGTGGGCTGCCTCTTCGGGAAGCCCAAACCGCCCTCCTACGGCCCTCGTCCCTTCCGCTAAGATTGCCCCAAAGCCCTCTTTCCGAGAGATTAGGTCTATAAGCCTAATGGCCCCCTCCGGGTCACCCCATTTGAGCGCAAAGCCCACTTCCCTTTCGCTGATGACTCCTCTATCAAAAAGGTGGTAGGCAAAGGCTATGGTGACGCCGGTGGAGATTGTGTCAAGCCCAAAAGAGTTGCAGAGGTAATTGGCATAGGATACGGCGGCCAAGTCATCAACCATCAAAAGGGTTCCGAGCGAGCAAAGGGTTTCATATTCGGGGCCTTCTGTGACCGGGAGCTTGTATGGGCCTTCTTTCCCTTCAATA
>CAZPWR010000056.1:0-2152 GCA_964590555.1 uncultured Anaerolineae bacterium
GCAAAACGCCAAGAGCTGAGCGAAGAAATGCGCCAGGTCAGAGAGAGGATAAGCGAACTTGAGGAAAAACTCAGGACCGTGGAAGAAAAGCTCTACGAGGACTTGCTCTGGGTCCCGAACATGCCTCACCCCAAGGTCCCCGTGGGCAAGGATGAGACGGAAAACGTAGTAGTGCGGACATGGGGCGAGCCGAGGGAATTTGACTTTGAGCCATTACCACACTGGGAGTTAGGGGAAAGGCTTGGAATCATTGACTTTGAAAGAGGGGTTAAGATTTCAGGCTCTCGCTTCTATGTCCTTAGAGGCCTGGGGGCCAAACTCCAACGCGCTCTAATAAACTGGATGTTAGATGTCCACATAAACGAACACGGCTACACCGAAGTCTATCCCCCTTACCTGGTCCGAAGAGAATGCCTCATAGGGACAGCCCAGCTACCCAAGTTCGCCGATAACCTCTACTACGATGCCGAGGACGACCTCTGGCTCATCCCCACAGCAGAGGTGCCAGTCACTAACCTCTACCGGGATGAAATCTTACCCCCTGGCTCCCTGCCCATTTACCACGTGGCTTACTCCGCATGCTTCCGGCGTGAAAGAGCTGCCGCCGGAAAGGACACGCGAGGGATAAAGCGGGTCCACCAATTTGACAAAGTGGAACTGGTGAAGTTCGTAGAACCTCACACATCCGACGAAGAGCTGGAAAAGCTCATAGCCGACGTAGAAGACCTCTGCCGTCGGCTCAACATACCTTATCGGGTTGTTCAGATGTGCACTGGAGACTTGAGCTTCTCGGCAGCGATAAAGTATGACATTGAGCTTTGGGCGCCTGGGTGCAAGGAATGGCTTGAGGTAAGCTCTTGCTCTAACTTCTTGGATTTCCAAGCGCGCAGGGCCAACATCCGCTATCGCCCCGCCCCTGACGCTAAACCTCGCTACGTCCACACTTTGAACGGGAGCGGACTCGCCCTGCCCAGGACCATGATTGCCATTTTGGAAAACTATCAGCAGAAGGATGGTTCAATCGTCATACCAGAAGTGCTGCGCCCCTACATGGGGGGAATAGAGGTGATAAAATGAGCTGGAAAGATAAAGCCTCGGCTTACCTGCCAGAAGTGGAGAGGTTTCTGCAGGAGATTGTAAGGGGAGGAGAAGGGGAACTGAGCCGTCATTACGGGATGATGCGCTACCACATGGGGTGGGCCGACGAGAACCTTAAGCCAGCTTTGGCTTCCACAGGCAAGAGGCTTCGGCCTCTCCTTTGCCTCCTGAGCTGTGAAGCTTCCGGGGGGGATTGGCGGGAAGCCATCCCCGCCGCCGCCGCCCTGGAGCTTGTCCACAATTTCTCCCTCGTCCACGACGACATCCAAGACCGCAGTCCGTTCCGTCGGCACCGCCCTACGGTTTGGAAATTGTGGGGGGAAGCGCTGGCTATAAACGTGGGTGATGCCTTGCTCATCTTGGCCTGCAAGGCCCTGGAGAAACTTCCACTTAACAAATTCAAGGAATGCTGCCGAATTTTGAACGATGCTTGCCTGATGCTTACGGAAGGCCAATTCCTGGACCTTGCCTTTGAGAAGAGGGAAAGGGTGAGCATTGAGGAATACATGGAGATGATAAAGCGAAAGACCGCAGCCCTCATGGCCGCTTCGGCTCAGATAGGGGCCATCATAGCTACGGAGGATAGGGAGGTAGTGGAGAGCTTTAGGCGCTTCGGCGAGAACCTGGGGATGGCCTTCCAGATGCAGGATGATATCCTTGGGCTCTGGGGCGAGGAAGCGGTAACCGGTAAGCCGGTCGCCGATGACTTGCGCCAGCGCAAGAAGACCCTGCCGATAATCTATGCCATGGAGAAAGAACCTTACCTGCAAGCCCTCCTGGCTGGAGCTGAGTGGGGTGAGGAGAAAGTGGCCGAAGCTTTGGAAATCATAAACCGCTCCGGGGCCATAGAGTTCACTGAAAGCCAGGCCCTTAGCTTTTACCAGAAAGCTTTAGAGGAGCTGAATGGCCTCGGCCAAGACTCAGAAGCAGTGCAAGCCCTAAGAGAGTTGGCCTCTTTCATAGTGGGGAGAGAGTACTGAGCCGACTAATAGATGCTTTGCCTTGGCACATGCGCAGATAGGGGCAAAGCAAAACGTCATTGCGAACGAAGCAA
>CAZPWR010000057.1:0-3791 GCA_964590555.1 uncultured Anaerolineae bacterium
GTTTTGGGCCCCACTCGTGCGTGGGTTTACCCCCATCGTAGGGGGTTACGGGCGGTTCCCCCCGTTTTGATTAAGGTCGGCGAAGGCCGACCTTGGGCCGAAGGCCCCAAAAGGCTGATTTCAATCAGCATTAAAAACAGGCCCGACGAAACTGGGACACACCCTCTTGCTCCTTCCGTTGATATAAGGTCTCTTCATCTTCTTGCCAGTCTACAAGCGGGTTCACAGGTTTCATCGGGCTTCACCTCCAACCAGAACTCTCTATCGGTTATCGGTATAAAAAGGCTGACTTCAATAGGCGTGACGCTTAGAAGCCATGCAGAGCAAAAGGAGACAAGCCAAGCCCATGCCCAATGCAGCCAGAAGGTACGAAGGCCCGGCACCTATTCTTAGCCATAGCAGGCCTCCGCATCCTCCCCCCATCGCTGAACCAACCAACCTAAAGGCATCAAATAGCCCCATCGCCCGCCCTTGCTCCTCCTGAGGTACACATTCCATCGCCAGAAGTGCAATGTAAGAACCAGCCGAGTCCCCCAGGTAATAGAGGGCATAAAGGAGGTAGAGAGGTGCAACTCCCCGCGGCCAGGAGAAGAAGAGCCAGGCCAAACCTGCCAATGCATAACCACTTGCGACGATCTTCCAGCGGCCAAAGCGGTCTCCCAACAGACCGGCTGGCCAATTGCTCAGAAGCCAAATAGCGTTGGAGATGGAAGGGAAGCGGGCAAGCACCAAAGGATTTCCAGCCAAGCGGGGGTCATAGGCTAAGAAAGAGGGAGCATACCCAAGGACTGCATTTACTACCACTGCAGCATAAATGCAACGTAACGATGTGCTTTGAAGGAGGGATCCCCATCCCCGATTCCCATCTTTCTTTTCTAAGGTGTGCGCCGGCCGGCTACGGGGAGAGGGAAGAAAGAGCATCATGAGGAAGAGTGCCGAAAGGTACAGTCCAGCTTTAATTAAAAAGACGGCCGACCATCCAGCCTCTTGAGCTAACCAGCCGGCTAATAGCGCACCGCCGATGGCTACCGTGGAGTAAACAGTGTTGAGGAAACCGAACGCATTTCCCATCTGCTCCGAGGCCGCTTCTCCTATCAGCCGTAGAGCAGCCGGATGAGAGGCCATCTGTGCTCCTTGAATTAAGAGGAAGCCCAAGGCTGCGGTCGGCCAAGCGGTGGATAGCCCTTCAATTGCTAACCCAAAGGCCGTTAGTGCTACACTGCCCAGGAGCGTCACTCGCGCCCCTACCCGGTCAGTCAATTGCCCACCAAAGAGCGAACCGACTACTCCTATGCCTAAACCAACCCCAAGCACCAGGCCCAGAACCTCAGGGCCGGCTCTCAAGGAGAACATAAAAGCCCCAAATAATGTCGTCTCTACCTCCAGGAGGCCGGCACAAACCTGCAAAAAGGCCAAAACTAAGATAGTTGGGTGGCGCAAGGCAAGCATCTATCCCCTTTCAGCCCCAGAGCATAAGAAAACCTAATTTGACCCTGAAAGCCTAAGTGTGGATAATTTAAGCAAAAGCCAAGGGGGAGAAAATGAAGCCATCAATCATAGCGATAGACGGGCCAGCAGCTGCGGGGAAAAGCACCTTGGGCGAAAGGCTCGCCCGCAAGCTCGGTTACACTTACTTTGATACCGGGGTCATGTACAGGGCAATTACTTGGATTGCCATCAAACGAGGAATACCTGTGGAGGACGAAGAAGCCGTTACTGCCCTCGCCTTTTCCCTCCACATTGAAGTCACAACCCCCACCGTCCAAGATGGAAGGCAATGCTCAGTCTTTGTGGATGGAGAAGATGTAACTTGGGATATCCGAAGGCCCGAAGTGGACAGAGCTGTCTCCATTGTCTCCGCTTACCCAGGGGTTAGGAAAGCCCTCTTTAACCAGCAACGTCGCATTGGCCTGAGGGGCAGAGTTGTTGTGGTCGGAAGGGACATCGGAACGGTAGTGCTTCCAGAGGCTGACCTCAAAATTTACCTGGATGCTTCTTTAGAGGAAAGGGCAAGGAGGCGCTGGAAGGAGCTTCTGGCCAGAGGCAAAGAAATCTCCTACCAGGAAGTTTTGGAGACCATGCGGGACAGAGACAGGATAGATAGCACCCGCTACGTTGCCCCCCTCCAACCGGCGGAAGATGCCATAATCATAGACACTACCTTCATGGGCATAGAAGAAGTCTTCCGCAAAGTCTTAGAGATAATCGGCGATGCTTAGGAAGATTTTCCGCAAGTTTGCAGTCCCAATCCTAAGGTTTTTGTTCCGGCTGCTCACAAAGGTAGAAGTCCGAGGGCAGGAAAGCGTGCCCAAGAAGGGGCCAGTTATCATCGCCATAAACCACTTAGGCCACTTGGATGCTCCCCTTGTGGTGGCCTTCGCCCCGAGAGAAGTGGAAGGAATAGCTCTGGCCGATTTGTATAAGGTGCCTTTTACAGGCCAGCTCCTCCGCCTCTACGGAGCAATCCCAGTGCACCGCGATGAGTTTGACCGGAAGGTAATCCAATTAGCTTTGGAAGCGTTGGCTCAAGGTAAAGCTTTGGCCCTGGCCCCAGAAGCCCGCCGTAGCCCTTCCAGGGCTCTGGAGAAAGCCCGAAATGGGGTGGCGTACCTGGCTATGAAAGCCCAAGCGCCCGTCATCCCTACAGCTATAACCGGAACTGAAGATGCAGTGGAAAAGCTCTTGCGGTTCCGCAGGCCTCGCCTCTCTTTAACTTTCGGCAAGCCAGTTTATCCGCCGCCTTTCTCCAGGGATAAAGCCTTGATAGAATCCTTCACGGAGAAAATCATGAGGGAGATTGCCTCCATGCTCCCGCCGCAGTACCGCGGGTATTACTCTTAAGCCAGGAGGAAAACCATGCCGTTCCCTTTGAAAGCCCAAGGCAGGACTTTAATCCTCGGCCACCGAGGAGCTAAAGGTTATGCCCCGGAGAACACTTTCCCCTCCTTCCAGAAAGCTTTGGAACTGGGAGTAGACCTGATTGAGCTTGATGTCCACATCACCAGGGATGGGCGAATTGTAGTTTGCCACGACGATTCCCTGGAGCGCACAACCGGGTTGCGCAAGCTTATCGGGGAATCAACATGGGACGAAATCCGTAGCCTTGACGCCGGCAAGTGGTTTGGGAAGGAATTTGCGGGGGCTAAAATCCCCCTGCTGGAAGAAGTGTTGGAATGGGCCAAGGGCAAAATCCCCGTAGTGGTAGAGGTTAAGAGAGGCTTCGGGGAGCGAGAGGACATCGTGGAGAGGACGATTGAGGTAATAAAGGCTTGTAATATGGAAGGGGAGGTGGCGATAATCTCCTTTGATCACCGCTTCGTGAGGAAAGCTAAGGAGATTGCGCCAGAGATAGTGGGAGGAATCCTCTACGTGGGCGCTTTGGTGGACCCGGTAAGGGCAGCCAGAGATGCTTTGGCCGATGCCATTCACCCGCACTTTGCTTACGTGGACCGAGAGCTTGTGGAGAAAGCTCACGAAGCCGGCCTTGCCGTAAGCACCTGGGTGGTAAACGAGCCTGAAACGGCGCGCCTTCTGGCATCATGGGGGGTGGACTGCATCGGGTCCGATTATCCGGATAGGGTCAAGAAAGCCTTGGAAAGGCCTTAGCGGCCGCCCCAGTTCCTTAAGACCAAGGGGAGAAAAACTTTCCGCACGCTTCCACCCGTTATCTGGATGTTACGCACCCCGGCCCAGTTGTTGACCTCGCAGCTTTCCGCCACGCACCCGTTAACATCATCGCAGCCCCAAGAGGGAGCCCCGACAGAGCGGACGCGCGGGTCCGGCGGAAGGGC
>CAZPWR010000058.1:0-4066 GCA_964590555.1 uncultured Anaerolineae bacterium
GCTCGCTTCAGTGGGCCTGGGATGCGCTGGAGCCGCCCTGGTGCGGAACGGTTGCTGCCTATCCGAGCGGCCATAATGAGCGGTCGTTTTGATTCTACCTGGCAGCAAGCCTGTATTCTGCCCCCAAACTGAAATGCACCCTGATTTGTGGCGCTTTCCAGTTTTTCAAACGTGGGCCGATCCACAAGCTTGCGTCTCCAATTGGCCCCAGCACAATAAGACAACTGCCTTATCCTACGGGGGTGGAAGGGGCAGAGACCCCTCCCAGGGGGGTGTGGGGGTGCCTCTGAGTGGGACCAAAGAGCTTAGCGGACCTCCAGCCAGCAGGGCTGGCCCCACAATTTGCTCAGCCAAAGGGTTCGTTATATAATCTTGGTAGTTTGCTGGAGGCAAGTGCTTTGATAGCGAAATTGCGGTTTAAATTTAATAGGCAGGATTTAGTCTCCTTTGCTTTAACCCTTGGGGCAGTAACACTGCTTTTAAAGCAGGCTCATCCCCTTACAATCTTAAAACTAATCCTCAATTCAACCCCCTCCTGGATTTTGCTGAGCGTTGCCCTCTACGGCTTTGTAAACATTATCAGGGCTTTTCGCCTCAGGGTCCTTTACTACGAAGCAGAATCAAAAACTACGTCTTTCTTACCCCTCATCTTTGTCCAAGTTTTTCTGAACAACCTCTTGCCGGCAAGGCTTGGGGAAGTTGCGTTTGTTTATCTGCTTAAGGCCGATTACGAAGTAGAATGGGGCAAAGGGGTTGTGCTGCTTTTAGGTTTGAGGTTATTGGATTACCTTGCAGTATCTCTGATGTTTCTTGCAGCAGGGCTTTTCAGTTTATCCCAGGGAAATGAACCTTTGCTTTTGGCCTCCCTTTTCCTGGCAATTTTGATTTTGTTTGCCTTTTTCTTAGCGGCGGTAAGGCGTTTATCGGAGCCCATAGAAAAGTTGCTCACCCCTTGGGAAAGGAACAAGTTTGGCAGGCAAATCCTTATAGGTTTCCGCTTCTTGATAAAAGCCCCTATCTTCTCTGTCCTACTTCCTGCCTTCACTGTTTCCATCGCACTATGGGTGGGGATTTTCGGTTGCTTTTGGCTTATCCTCAAAGGCTTGGGATACAACCCTGCTTTTTTGCAAGTGATATTTGGGGCAACTTTCGCTGTCTTTTCTAAAGCTCTGCCTTGGCTTACAGTGGGAGGGATAGGGGCCCATGAAAGTGGTTGGACGGTTGGCTTCATGCTCCAGGGCTGGGACAAAGTGGATGCGATTGCCAGTGGTTTTGCCGTTAACTTGTTTACCCTTGTAACTTCGGCTGTCTTTGGGATTTGGGGGCTTTTATGGCTGCGATTGGCCCGAGGGAATTCTTGGTCAAAGTGAGGCATCCGTAACTAATGTTTCACTTCAGTGTTCCCTTTTTGGGGAAGGCCACGAATTTGGAACGTACCTAAAAGACATGCCTGGTATGCGGCAGGGCTTTGCCCCGAGGGGTAAGAGAGAGGCTAAAGGGAAGGCACGAAGTGACCCATAGAGGAGCAAATCAAATCCTTGGTAGAGAAATTCTGCTGAGGCGGGGGTTTAGTGGGCAACTCTTGTTGCCTGCCCTCCGGCTTAAGTCACGACAGGAATGGGAGCAGCTCAAATGCATCGCTGAGCTAAGGAGTTCCTTCAATGAAAACCGTGATCATGGCTTCTGAGAAGTCACTGCTTAAGCTGTGCGGCGTCCCGCTGATCAAGCGGCTCCTCTACACCCTAAGGGCCGCTGACCTGCGCGATGTAATCATCGTCACCGGTCCGGGAGGGCACACCCTGAAGGAGGTGGTCGGAGGCGGCCAGGACCTGGGCATGTGCATCACTTACGTGGAAGACCTCCCTCAATTGGGTAGGATGCTCAATGAGGCGTTCTTGGTCGTTGAGGGGGACTATGTCCTCGATGAGCGCATACTCAAGAAGTTGGCCCAGGGAGAGGGGATGGCTATCGCCTACGACAGCCGGGCTAAAGGAGGGATACAGGTCGCCGTTGAGGGGGGGAGGGTGCGGGCCCTTTGCCACTCGGAGGGAGATGGGGCCTATGTGGGGGCCAGCCGCTGCGCACCTGAGGTGCCTCCTATCCTCAAGGGGCATAACTGGACCGCCTTCCTGGCCGAGGTGGTTCACAGCTCCGACTTCGCTGCCCTTGACGTGGCCAGCATTGAGCCCTACGTGGCCGAGATCCGAAGGGAGCTGCCCCCCTTATGGTTCAGGATCGAGTCCCAGGACGACTTGGATCGCGGCAAGAGGATGCTGGTGGAGGGGGCACAGAAGAGGACGCTGGACGTTCTGGCCTGGTACTTCAACCGACCTATTGAGAACTGGATAATCTACCACATCGCCGACCTTCCCATCACCCCCAATCTGATGAGCGTCTTAACCTACTTGGTCGCCTTCTCGGTGACTTTCCTCCTCTTCAGCGGGCAACTTCTGCCGGCCTCGCTCCTTGCCTTTGTAGTGAACGTCATGGACGGCCTGGACGGCAAGCTGGCCAGGGTCAAGGGGATGGCCACCAAGTTGGGGCAATTGGAGCATTCGTTCGACCTTTTGTACGAACAATCGTGGTACATCGCCCTCGCCTGGGCCGTCCACGGGCTAAGGGGGGATTTGCTCCCTCTGGCGCTCGGCTTCGCTGCCCTCCTCTTTGACTCCTTCGCCAGGCATATCTCCATGCAGTTCAGACAGGTGATGGGGGTAGCATTGGCTGATTACGCCCCCTTTGATCGCCTCTTCAGGAGGTTTGATGGCCGGAGGAACATCTACACCATCTACATCTTGCTGGCGACCATCTTCGGTGTCCCGCTTTACGCTTTGCTGGCCATTGCTGTCCATGCCCTCTTGACCAGCGTGGTGTACGCCTTTCGGGCAGCCAAGCACCTGCGCCATGCGGATCTCGGGCTCACAACCCGCCAGCGATAAAAGGCTACCTTAATCTTTTGAGCCTTTTGCTCAAAGAGAGGGGGAAATGGTTTGCCCTATTCCTCTCCGGTCACTTATGCACATGAGCCTTACCCTTGTAACTTCGGCTATCTTTGAGATTTAGGGGCTTTTATGGCTGCGATCGGCCCGAGGGAATTCTTGGTCAAAGTGAAAGGAAAAGGCCTTACCGCAATCCTTGTGGCCTTCATTTTCCTTGCTACCTTATACGCCTGGGTCAACCCTATACTGGAATCCCCCGATGCCATTTGGCATTTTGAGTACATAGTCCACTTGGCCCAGGGGAAGGGCTTCCCTCACTACACTGGCAAATCGCTTCCGATGCGCCAGGAAGCAAGCCAACCCCCCTTGTATTACCTTCTGGCTGCTCCTCTCGTTTCCTTAGTGAACATTGAAGATAAGCCAAAGGTTATGGAACCGAACCCTCACGCGGCCATAGGTTTACCGCTATACCCTTACGGCAATAAGAACATGCTTGCCCACTGCCCCGGCAAAAGGTTTTCCCTCTCCGGAACAATTCTGGCTGTGCGGCTGGCCACTATTATATCAGTCCTGCTCGGGGCCGTAACCGTTTACTTCTCTTATCAGGCAGCATGTGTGCTCTTCGGCAAGGGAAGTTCTTTAGCTCTTCTGAGTGCGGCCATTGTGGCTTTCAATCCCCAGTTCATTTTCCTGAGTGCTTCCATCAATAATGACAATTTAGTCACAGCTTTGGCTGCTATAATCTTCTACTTCACGCTTACTTTCCTCCGCCAGGCCCCTGCTCCCAAAAGGCTTCTCCTTACAGGAGTCCTCGTTGGCCTTACGGCCATCACTAAACTCAATGGCCTCGTGGTGGTAGTGCCCCTTTTTCTGAGCCTGGCTATAGCGGCCTTTAAAGGTCGCCGTTTCAGTGATTTTGTTCAGTGGATTTTCATCCTAAGTGTGGCTGCCCTCCTTACCGGAGGGTGGTGGTACGTCCGAAATTTCCTCCTTTACGGTGACCCTACTGGACTAAAGGTTATGTTTGCGGAATATCATCCCAGGGAGCATCCGCCCAGTTGGCAGGAAACCCTTTACCTCTTTGAAGGGGTCCGGAAATCTTTCTGGGCTGTCTTCGGTTGGTTCAA
>CAZPWR010000059.1:0-2161 GCA_964590555.1 uncultured Anaerolineae bacterium
GCTAACAGCTCCCAAGGACATAACTCTTGCCTGCCTTCAACATCCCGCCGCTCTACCCTGAGGAAGCGCTCGCCAACCGCAACTTCAGTGGCATTGGCGTTGCGGTAAAAAGCCTTAGCTTTAACCATGGCCTTTTCCTCCCAGTATTTCACGGTAAAAGGCGATGGTTCGGTAAGCACTCTCATCCCAAGAAAATAAAGAGGCCCTGATAAGCCCCTTCTCCCTGAGGCTTTCTCGGAGCTCGCTATCCTTAATCAATCCAGAAATGGCCTCGGCAATGGACTCAATTGAACGGGGGTTAAAGTAAGAGGCAGCATCCCCAGCTACTTCCCTTAAGGCAGGGATATCGGAGCAAGCTACGGGGACACCGCAGCTCATCGCCTCCAGAACCGGGAGGCCGAAACCCTCGTAGAGGGAGGGGAAAACAAAAGCCGTGGCAGCCGAATACAAGGCCGGAAGTTCCTCCTCCGGGATTCGCCCAAGCCAATAGACAGAGTCCTCTATCCCCAGCTTTGAGGCTAAAGCCCTCAGGCTGCGGGAACCACGGCCTTTAGGTCCCGCTAAGACTAAAGGGACTTTCACCCACAGCTTTACCTTAGCAAAAGCTTTGAGCAGATTTTCCAAGTTCTTGTGGGGTTTATCGCTTCCTACGTAGAGGATGAATCTATCCGGCAGCTTATGCTTGAAGCGGATTTTCTCCTTTTCCTCAGGAGGACGCGGGTAAAAGGCAGGGTCGGCTGCGTGAGGGGTTACCGCTACCTTCTTGTCATCGAGCTTGAACAGGGTTTTGAAATCTTCAAGGGTTGTGTGGGAAACGGCGATGAACCCCGAAGAAACCGAGGAGGCCAGGTAGAAGAGAGGGCGGAAGAGAAGCCTTGCCCTTAGAGAAACACTTTTAGGGTAAAGGATGGGGATGAAGTCGTGGATGGTCAATACAGTTTGGGCATTGGGCCGATAGGGCATGAAGTAATAGGTGCTATGGTAGAGACAGGGCTTGAAGCTTTTGAGGGCCTGGGGGATAAGCCACTGTTGGCTTAGGGAGAAAGGCGTGCTTGGTATGTCAACGATTCTCACCTTGCTTCCAGGCTGGAATTGGTAAGGGGAGCGAGCAGGATCGCGTATGATAACTAAGCATTCGCCTTCCTCCAGAAATTTGGGGAGCTTGCGGGCCAGGTTGAGGCCATACCTCCCTATTCCTGGGAAATGGTCAGTGGCCGTGCGCAGGTCAAGGACGTAATTCACCTTCCCACCGCTTTCAAATATTATGCTGACGGCGGAACTCTTCTATCTGCTGACGAATCTCTTCCCTCTTGGCCAAGGCTTCTTCTATGGGGGAACTGAAGTCCTTCTCAAAGCTTTCCACCAAAGAGTTGACATCCACCAAGAACCTCTTGAGCGGCTCAAGGAGGCCAATCTTTATTGGCTCCGAAAACTCCTCTTCCACCTTAGCCTTCCCGTTGCCTTGAGGAGCGATGTCCTCCTTCATGTTATTAATCAAACCCGAGCTTATTTTCTCCACAATTTCCGGGAGTTCTCTAAGCAGGTTTTTGATTGATTCAAGGGCCTCGCCCAGCTCCTTTCCTACCCCAAATGGCAATTTACGCAGCAGTTGGGCAAAAAATTCTATAACGGCCTCAGCGAAGGGGAGGATTTTACCAATTGCTCCGGACATAAGCTTGCCCGCTTCCTCCATACCTGAGCCCAAGAGCAGAAGGACCTTTTCCGCCTCCTTCAAAAGCTCACGCCACTTTCCAAGGAAAGCGAGGAATTTGGCCAAAGCTTCTTCGGCTTTTTCCACAGCTTCTTTTATAGCATTGATTCCCCCCTTGACCGCTTCCAGCGGCATCTTTATGGCTTTAAGAGCGGTCTTGAGGAGAGCATCTAACCCGATTTTATCCAGTTCCTGGTAGAGTTTGAGGAGCGTGCGGAGTTTGGCTATCTCCAGTTCGTACTCTGTGGCCGTAAGCGTCTGGCCAAATTTGAAGCCGCCAACTCCACTCAGCGCTCCTAAGGAGAGGATAGCTCCTCCGGCAGCGGCTTTTTTGAGGAATTTGCGCCTTGATTGGTCCATGTTTAACCCCCTTTATACATCTAAATTACGGACTTTACGGGCGTGGGTCTGGATAAAGCGGCGGCGAGGAGGAACACTGGAGCCCATGAG
>CAZPWR010000060.1:0-3973 GCA_964590555.1 uncultured Anaerolineae bacterium
AAGCCAGAGCGATGCTACCTATGGCGATGGAGTGGCTAAGCTTCTTGTTGGGATTAGCAAAGAGCACTATCAGCCAGAAAGAAGCTAAAGGCAAAAGGGGTATGAGCCAAACAAGCTTGAGGAAGAAGATTCCTTCCATCATCTCCTCCCTATGAATCTACTTACGGACTCAAGGAAAGCTTCAAAATCGCCTAAGTTTTCCCGGGCAAAACCCAAAACCTTGGCCGGGTCTACCGTCCAATACTGGTGGACCAGAAGGTTTCGGAAGCGCGCCATCCTCACAAGCCGGGCAGCTAAGTCCTCATCCAGCACCTTGAGTTCCTTCATGGCTTCAAAGCATTCAGTGTAACTGGCTGGAGCGCGGCGGGCAAATCTGGCAATCAAGTGCGTGCAAATGGAAGCAGTGGCCTCAATAGCCCTGAGGAGAAGGTGCATGACGGTGTAAAGGTTGCGCTCATCGGAGAAGAATTCAGAATCGGGGATGGAAGAGTAAAAGCGCACTTTCTCCACTGCCTCCCTTATTCCTTGCGCTCTTCCCTTGATGAACTCAACGTTCACACCAGTCATTTCCTGAGCAGCTCCTCAAGGTACATGCGCCCAAGGTAAGCGTAATCCATGTACTCCCTTGCAACCCTTTCAATGAAATCGGTTAGCACCTCCTCATCTCGCACCAGAAAGACTTCCCCCTGAAGGACACTGTGCTGGAAGCCAAGGGGGGCATCGTTCAGAACACGCACGTCCACAGGAAAATGCAGGGCCATGGTCAACTTTACCGATAGGTCCATTTCGTAATCAAAGGTGTCAGGAACCTTAGCCGGGTCTACGTAAACAGCCACATCTATGTCGTTAAAAGGCAAGCTTTCAACGAAAGAGCCATGGAGGTAAGCGAAGACAATCTCTTCCCTCGGCTCCAGAAGTTCTCTGAGCTTGGCTTGCGCTTCGGCTCTCTCCATACTTACCACCGCATAAGGTCCACTTCTTCCACGTTCACCGTATCGCGGGTACGGTAGATGGAGATGATTATAGCCAAGCCGACGGCTGCTTCAGCAGCGGCCACGGCAATTACGAAGATGGCGAAGACCAAGCCCGATAGGTCGGAAGGGTTGACGTAACGCCAGAAGGCAACCAAGTTCAGGTTGACAGCATTGAGCATCAGCTCTACCCCCATAAGTATCCCTATGGCGTTGCGTCGGGCCAGGACCCCGCACAGGCCGATGCAAAAGAGAGCCGCTGCTACTAAAAGGTACCAGCTAAGGGGAACCATATCTCACCTCTCCCGTGCAATGATTATGGCTCCAATTAGGGCAGCCATTAGCAGTATAGAAGCCACCTCAAAGGGGACGAGGTACTCCCCTACGAAGGAGGAGCCAAGGCCTTCTATCACGTTCTCAGGCACGGCGGCTACCTTAACCGGCCAAGGCACTCGCAATATCATAGCCATGAGGACCAGGAAGAGGAAGCCGGCCACCAGTGCTGCAATCCACCACTGCTCGTTGAAAGCCTTAGCTTTCGGGTCCATGAGGTGCCTTGTGAGCATGATGGCAAAGAGGATGAGGATAGCAATCGCTCCCACGTAGATTAGGATTTGGAGGGCAGCCAAGAACTCGGCTTCCAGGAGGATGTATAGGCCGGCAACCCCTACAAAGGAAAGGACAAGCGCAAGCGCGCTGTGGAAAAGCCTCTTAGTGGTAACAACTAAGATGGCTCCGGCTATCGCTATAAGGCTAAAGAGGAAGAAGGCTATCTGCATTCCCATGGTCTTACCCCCAAGCTTATTTCCATGCCCATCCTTGCTCGGTTACCCCGCTTCGGTCGCCAATCTTGAGCAAGTCCTCAAGGTGGAGCACCATTTTGTTCTCGTAAGTAGCAAGCTCATACTCATGGCTCATCTCAATAGCCCCGTAGGGGCAGGATTCAACGCAGAGCCGGCAAAAGATGCACCTTCCCAAGTCATACCGGTAATCAATAAGCTTCCTTTCCTTGCCCTTCCCTTCAGCTATGACCTCAATTACCCCGTGGGGGCAAGCCAGAGCACAGGCCCCGCAAGCTGTGCACCGAGGCTGGCCAGTTTCGGGGTCTCTAAGGTGCATGAGTGCCCCTCGGAAGCGAGGGAACATGGCATACTTCTCTTCAGGATACTGCAAGGTGAAAAGCCCTACCCCTTCCGGCTCCAGCCTGGGGACAGGCCCTTCGGTGAAATAGCGCTTGGGGAAAGGATGCTTGTAGCCTTTGAAGTAAGTCATGACCCCATGCTTTACCGTTGTGAAAAGCCCTTTGAGAAGCCCTCTCCCGAACATTTCTCCCCCTCGCTCTTAAGCCAAAGCCTTCTTGGGAGTGAATCGGCCAAGGAGGTAAATGGCCAACCCTCCGGCTAAGATGTTCCCCGCCCAGTAAGCCATCACTTTGCTCCAGTAGCCGAGGTCAAGTTTGACAACCAACCCGGTGACTAAAAGGTTGGCCATGGCCAGCGGGACCAAGAACTTCCAGGAGAAATTGAGGAGCTGGTCTATCCTTAGGCGGGGGAAAGTAGCTCGGAACCAGAAGAAAATGTAAACCATGATGGCTACCTTGATGAAGAACCAAAGGTAAGAGGGAAGCACAGGCCCCTTCCATCCGCCCAAAAACAGGGTAACAACCATGGCCGAGATAGCGAAAGTATTGATGTATTCGGCCAGGAAGAACATGGCCCACTTCACCCCGGAATACTCAATGTGGTAACCGGCGATGATTTCCGACTCCGCCTCCGGTAGGTCAAACGGGCTGCGGTTGGTTTCGGCGACACCGCAGATGAAGTAGATGAGGAAAGCAACGGGCTGAAGCAGAATGAAAGGCAATGGGCTTTGCGCTTGCACAATCTTCTGGAGGGACATGGAGCCAGCGGCCATGACCACGCTCAGGATAGCCAAGGCCATTGGGACTTCGTAGCTGAAGAGCTGGGCCACGGCCCTGAACCCACCAAGCAACGCATACTTGTTCCCCGAACCCCACCCAGCCATGAGGATGGCTATTGAGGTTACAGAGCCGAGCGCGATGACGTAGAGGACGGCAATATTGAGGTCAGCAGCCACAAGCTTCTTCCCGAAGGGGATTACAGCCCAAACGGCTATGGCTGGCACTACTATTATCACCGGGGCCAGAAAGTGCAGGAGCCTATCGGCTTTCTCCGGGATTATGTCTTCTTTGACCAGAAGCTTCAGGACATCGGCGATGGGCTGGATGAGGCCGTAGGGGCCAACCCTGTTCGGGCCAAGCCTGTCCTGCAGCCGGCCCAATATCTTGCGCTCCAAGAGGGTCAAAGCCATCACTACCACAACCATCAGCAGGATTATGACCAGCCCCACCACTGCCATCATTAAGACGTCCACAAGCCAGGCCGGAAGGAAACCCCTGAGCCAGCGTGCTATGATTTCTCCAAGGTAAGGAAAGATGCTTTCCAGGTCCATCATCTATCCACCTCTCCCATGGTTATGTCAATGCTTCCGAGGATTATGACCACATCGGCCACTTTGTGGCCCACGGTTATCTCCCTTAATACCCCCAGGTTAACGAAGGAAGTTGGTCGGATTTTGAAGCGGTAGGGCTTATCGGAACCATCGCTCACCAGGTAAAAGCCGAGCTCGCCCTTGGGCGCTTCTATTCGGCCATAGACTTCACCTTTGGGCGGGCGGAGCCTCCTGGGGACTTTCTCCGAAACAGGCCCATCCGGAATTTGGTCAAGGGCTTGCTCCAAGATGCGGAGGCTCTGTTTCCACTCCAAAAGCCTGAGCATGTAGCGGTCGTAGACGTCACCGTTGGGTAGAGTTGGGATTTCAAAGTCAAAGCGGTCGTAGACGGAGTAAGGCTCAGCCCGGCGCACATCGTATTTAACCCCGGAGGCCCTGAGGACCGGCCCGGTCACCCCGTAAGCTATGGCGACATCGGGAGGGAGGACCCCAACCCCACGCGCTCTCTGGAGGAAGATTTCGTTTTCGGA